>DATGGW010000019.1:0-2648 GCA_035308345.1 Ktedonobacteraceae bacterium
GGCCCTTACCAGCAATCTCTCCCCGGAGGTACGCCCATTGTTGGCTGGCGCCGATCCTCTCGCATCGCTACAACAAATGCTCGACGCCCGTCAAGACTGGTATCAGGATGCCCATGTAACCATTTCAACCGTGGGGAAAAAGCCCGAACAGGTGGCGCTGGAAATCATTGCCATAACAATTGCCTCTGGCGAACTGACTGGCGATCGTCCCCTGGCGCGGCATTTTCAAGTTGGAGCAGGATACGACGCAGTCATCGATTGGGGTGGATTGGGCAGGCTGCCGCTTCTTCTACAGAGCTTGAACCTGTCGCGAAGAGTCTTTTTGATTACCGACAGCAATGTTGGTAAGCTCTATGCTTCAACGTTGGTTGGGTCACTTCTGGCCTCTGGTTTTGATCCCGAACTCTATACTCTTCCCGCGGGCGAGGCCAGCAAGTCACAGAGCCAGCTCGGCGCCATCTATGACTGGTTGATAGGGCAGCACGCCGAGAGAAGAGAGACCATGATTGCACTGGGTGGAGGAGTTGTCGGCGATCTGGTCGGCTATGCTGCCGCAACCTATCTGCGGGGCGTGCCACTCGTCCAGGTGCCGACATCGCTGCTCGCTCAAGTTGACGCGGCCATCGGTGGCAAAACTGGCATTAACCATGACAGAGGGAAGAATCTGATTGGCTCTTTTTATCATCCGCGAGCTGTGCTGGTCGATCCATCTACCCTGCTCACACTTGCGCCCCGCGAACGTGTAGAGGGGTGGGCAGAAGTCATAAAGTATGGTATGATACTTGACACGAAATTGTTTGCTCAACTAGAGGCATGTGCAGACATCTTACGAGACTTTGCTCATCCCCCGGCGGCGCTTCTCTGTCAGATCATTGCCCGGTGCATCGATTTGAAGGCAATGGTCGTTGAGCAGGATGAGCGGGAGCAGGGGCGGCGGGCCATTCTCAATTACGGCCATACCGTCGCGCACGCGCTGGAGAATGCCGCCGGTTATGGCTCGTACCTGCATGGTGAAGCAGTCTCGATCGGTATGATGGTCGCGGCCACCATTGCTCAACGCGCGGGGATGTTTTCGAAAGCCGGGGTTACACGCCAACAAAACCTGCTCGCCGCGTTCGGTTTGCCAACAGTATATGATGGGCCAGTACGGGCAGAGGATATTCTTGCCGCTATCCGGCTGGATAAAAAGGTTGCGAACAAGTCGGTTCTATGGGTGATGCCGCGACGCATCGGAAGCGTTGAGGTGACTTCTCTGCCCGATGATCTGGTAGAAAGCGTCATTACCGCATTTTTTAGAAAGTAAAGGCCACCTGCGCTATGCTCACTGTCCTGGTTATTAACGGACCCAATCTGAATACCCTGGGTACTCGCGAGCCGGAAATCTACGGTTCGATGACGCTGTCCAATATCAATGAACTCTTGCGTAAGCGTGGCGAAGAAGTAGGAGCGACCATTGAGGACTTCCAATCGAACCACGAGGGCGCTCTCATCGATTATATTCAGCAGCAAGCAGGTCATGCGCACGGTATTATCATCAACGCGGGCGCCTTAACCCATTATTCGATTGCTCTGCGAGACACGCTGGCGGCAGTCACTATACCCGTTATCGAGGTACACCTGAGCAATATCTATGCGCGCGAGCCGTTTCGGCACCATTCGCTGATCGCAGAGGTCTGCCGCGGACACATTGTCGGACTCGGTTGGCGCGGCTACCTGCTCGCCCTGGAAGCCATCGTCTCTCTATCAGCGGGATCGTGATCTATCCCGCCCGTCTACCGTTGGGGTATGATGTCTCTCGACCGTCTATCGTAGGGGCGTGATGTATCACGCCCGATCTAAAGGAAATAACATGAATCAGGAATCTATCAATCAATTTCGCGCCTGGATAGCCGAACAAGGGCTGGACGCATTCATCGTATCGCAGGTGCATAATCGCACATATTTGAGTGGGTGGTTCAATGAAGATGGTGAAGGCTCTGGCCTGTTGTTAGTTGGGCCAGAGCAACAGATCTTACTTACCAATTCTCTCTATAAAGAAGTTGCCGAAAAAGAAGCAGTCGGCTGGTCGGTCGTTGTCCCGGACCCCGAAGCTCGTGAATATGCCCCACTGTTTGTGGAACTGGCCACGAAACACGGTTTTAAGAAAATTGGTTTTGAATCGAAATTCATGACCTACTACGCCTATGACAAGCTAAACACCGCTGCCAAAGGCGCCTTTACCCTCGTTCCCTTCGAGAAAAGTTGCATCGATACGCAGCGCTATATCAAGCAACCTGATGAGCTGGCGTTGCTCAAACGCGCTATTGCCATTACCGATGAGACCTTTGCCCACATTTGCCAGTGGATTCAGCCAGGGATGTCGGAGAGAGATGTGCAATGGGAGATCACGCGCTACATGGTCTCATTGGGCGCGGATGGGAACGCCTTTGATGCAATCGTCGCTTCCGGCCCCAATGGTTCTATGCCCCATGCGCATCCCGGCGAGCGGCGTATCCAGAAAGGCGAACTGATCACCATCGATATGGGCGCTCGCTACAAGGGCTATTGCGCGGACATGACCCGCACCATCTGCCTGGGAGAGCCGTCAGAACCGCGAATGCGCGAGGTTTATGACGCCGTTCTCGCGGCCATGAAAACCTGCGAAAACG
>DATGGW010000020.1:0-10515 GCA_035308345.1 Ktedonobacteraceae bacterium
TAGAACAGGGCGCTTCTATAAACCAGGCTGGCGCGAAACCTGGCAAGCGGAGTTTCCTCGATACCATTCGTGAGTGGTTCCACCTGTAAGGTTAGTTATTAAAAAGGATAGTGGAGATGCAGACAGAGCCTTACCTGGGGGAAGGGCCTGGTTCGACCAGTAGCCAGGATAAGAATCCCGCCTCCGCCAGTTCGATTCTCGTGGCAGATTGTGGAGCTACTTTTACTAAAGTGTCACTGCTCGGCCTTGTCGAGGGCCAGTATCGTCTTATAGCGCGAGGGGTGGCTCCCACTACGTTCGCTGCCCCTGATAAGGATGTGACCAGGGGCATCCTCCAGGCGATCAACGAGATTGAGCATATCACCGGGCGGCGTTTCGTTGCCGGGGGACAAATCGTTTCACCTGAAGATCCGTCGGGTGATGGCGTTGATCTTCTGGTCTCAACCATGAGCGTAGGCGGCCCGATGCGCCTGGTGGTTCTGGGCGCGGTCAGCCAGGAGCTTGAAACCCTGGCCGCGCAGGCCGTCTCCGGTCTCCATGCTGAAACCTTTGCAATTCCTTCTCCTACCTATCGCGCTGCTATGATGCCCGGCGCGCTCTCTGCCGTCAGCTCCGCTCGCGCCGCGTATTCACTTGCGCAATCTGGCTCCAGGACACCTGAACAAACTAATGCCGGGTGGGAACAACAGCTTGATCGCATGCGCGAGTTACAGCCGCACGCCGCGCTCATCGTCGGATCGGCAGATAGCCCTGCTGGAGCTGCGCCGCTTCAGGAAGCCTGCCAACTCGTGATTCAGGCTGTGCAGCTGTTGAGCAAGCAGGCGCAAGATGGGCAATATCATCTTCCCGTGCTCTATGCTGGCGCGCCTCAGTTCGTTGAGGCCGTGCGGCGCATGCTGAAAGACCATGCTGAAGTTACCCGCGTCGATACGCTGGCTTCTCAGGCGCAGCTTGGCCCGGTCAGCATGGCCGCGAGCGCATTATACGAGCGCGATGTGATGCGGCGCGTTCCCGGTTATGAAACATTGCACTCCTGGTCAAATGCTGCCCCGGTAGGCACTGCCAGTTCTCTCAGCAGTCTTGTGCGTTTTCTCGCGCAACATTACGCCATGAATGTCACATCTGTGGATGTGGGCTCAAATACTACCACTTTGATGATGGCAGGTGAACGCGGCGAATTTATTCCCTTCGTCAATCCCGGCGTAGGTGTCGGCGCTGGCCTGGGCAATATCTTACAGCAGGTTGGCATGCAGCGCATAGCGCGCTGGCTGCCGTTCTCTATAGGCGAAGATGAGCTGCGCCAGTTTGCCATGAGCCACATGCTGCATCCCCAGGCCCTCCCCACCAGCCTGCGCGAACTCCAGTTACTCCAGGCGTTCGCCCGTGAAGCAATCATATTGACCAGCGATGCTGTAAAGCGGGAGAATTTCGGCCAGTTTGATGCCGATTTGATCCTGGCGACCGGCGGCGTTCTCTCGTGCGCGCCCAAATTCGGGCAGGCGGCTCTGATGCTGCTGGATGCGTTGCAACCGCGCGGCGTAACTTCCCTGGTGCTGGATCGCACCATGCTCATCCCGCAGCTTGGCGCGGTTGCCACGGTTGCCCCTGTTGCGGCGGTGCAAGTAAATGAAAACGATGCCGTAATGCACCGGCTGGGTACCTGCGTAGTCCCTTATGGTGAATTGCCCCAGGGACGGACGGCCATTCGCGTAGGTGTGGAGTATAGCAATGGGCGACAGGTCACAGCGGAAGTCATGGCCGGCTCGATGGAAATTATCCCTTTGAAGCTAAATGAGCAGGCCCTGTTGACGCTCTATCCCGCGCCCACCGTCGATGTTGGCCTGGGACCCGGCGAACGAGCGCGCGCCGCCGAAGAAATCGATGGCGGGCTGGTTGGCCTGATTATCGATGCGCGCGGTAGACCCCTTTCATATCCATCCAACGAGACGGAGCGCCAGGCGCGCCTCTTACAATGGATGCAGATCATCGGCGCATAAGCGGGGCGTCAGAGATGGGTGTGGCTTGCTATCTGTACGAGGGCGACCGCAAGGGTCTCCACCCCACATCCACACCTCTCCCGCCCTTACAACGACCACGAAAACTGATCATCAGGCGGTATTCTTTGTAGGGGCGGGGGCGGTTGCGTAGGGTGGAGACCCTTGCGGTCGCCCTTGTCTTGATTAAAGGGTGGTAAGTGAAGATGAGGTTCCTCTACAGTGGAGGAGATGTAGCTATGGCCTATCCTCCCGGTGGGTCGGTAGTAACACAAATAGAAGTGCAACGAGAGCGCCGCTTTGCCGGTTACAATACTCGCTCAGTTCCACTGGTATATCCCGGCCAGGAAGTGCTGCCGGACCAGCCTGTCATTCGCCTTGAGCCAGGCAAACCCGCGAGCCAGGACCAGCCAGGCGAGCCAGATGTTCCCATCATCCCCGCCGGTTTGCGCGGGCAGGTGGTGGAGACTACATCTCGCGGCGGAGTAGTTATCAAGACGCGCGCCGCAGTTCTGGCGGGAAACATTGGCGCGGGCCAGCAAGCCGCCGGCGTACTGACCCTGTGGCAGACCGCGCGCGCGCAACCTGCTCCTGTTCCCCCTGGCGCGATCCTGGCGATAGCTGGTCCGGTTGACTTCGCGCTGTTGAGGCAGGCTGCCGCTTCGGGCGTCGTAGGTATTGTCGCCAGCAGCATTGAGACGCGCGACCTCGAGGGCTTTCTAGGCGTTGATATGTTCGACCTGCTGAACTCTATCGATATCGATATGGCCCAGGCTCGCCTTCCATCCCCAACTCTGCTCTTTACGGAGGGATTCGGCGCGCTGCCAATGCCAGAGTCAACTTTCCAATTGTTGAGCCGCTACCAGGGATCGATTGCTCTGATCTCTGGCGTGACTTCAACACGCTATACCATATATCCTGAACTGATCATCTCTCTACCCATAGAAGAAGCGCAGCGCAATTGGCAGCCGCCTGCGCTCGATGCCGGCTTGCGACTGGGCGCGCATGTGCGCGTTTGCGCCGGCATGCACGCAGGCGTTACCGGCTACATCGAACACTTCTTTGTGTACCAGCAGAACTTTCTCTCCGGCGTGCTTGGACGAGCGGCGCGCCTGCGCCTCGCAGACGACTCCCGGCTGATTGTTCCAATCATGAATATCGAACGCATCCCATGACTTGCACGCTTCCTTATCCACATTAACTATAAGTTATCCACATATATCTATAATAGATGTGGATAACTTATACAGTGATTACTTACAGTGATTACTTACAGTGATTACATGGCAAAGGTCATTTTCCCTGGTGCGCAATCAACGTTCGTCCCGTCATATCCTGGGGTTGGGGAATATGCATCACGTCGAGAATGGTGGGTGCGACATCGGCCAGGATACCATCGGCGCGCAACCTCAGCTGCGCCAGTTGCGGCACGACAAGGTACAGCGGCACCGGGTTGGTGGTGTGCGCGGTGAACGGTTTGCCGCTGTCATACTCGATCAACTGTTCCGCATTGCCATGGTCCGCCGTAATCAGCAGGCCGCCGCCCACCGCCAGCGCTGCCTCGACCACGCGCCCGACGCCCGTATCCACTGCTTCGACCGCCTTGATGGCTGCTTCGATTACACCCGTGTGACCGACCATATCGGCGTTGGCGTAGTTCATAATCACCAGGTCGTATTGCCCGCTGCGTATGTGCTCGACGGCGGTGTCGGTCACGCCTGCCGCGCTCATCTCCGGCTGCAAGTCGTAGGTTGCCACTTTGGGCGATGGCACCAGCAAGCGCTCTTCGCCGGGAAAAGGCGTCTCGCGCCGTCCATTGATGAAGTAGGTCACATGCGCGTATTTCTCCGTCTCGGCGGTATGGAACTGGCGCAGCCCCTGTTCAGAGATGACGCGCGCCAGGGGCATCTCCACTTCGTCGGCGCGATAGGCCACATCTGCGTCCAGTCCCTCCTCGTATTCGGTCATCATCACGTATTCCAGGTCGGCCAGGCGCGGCCCCCGCTCGAATTTCCCCTCGGCTTGCGGCGGCAAATCTTGCATGACGAAGGCTTTGGTAAGCTGGCGCGCGCGGTCCGGGCGGAAATTATAGTGGATGAGCGCATCTCCCGCCTGCACAACGGCAACCGGCTTGCCATCTTCCATCACCACCGTCGGCAGAATAAACTCGTCGGTGACATTCTTATCGTAGGATTGCTGGATGGCAGCTATGGCAGAGCCTGCCTGCAGTCCCTCGCCTTTCATCATGGCAAAATACGTCATGCCCGTGCGCTCCCAGCGATTATCGCGATCCATCGCGTAGTAGCGACCAGTGACCGTCGCCACCTTCGCCGCGTGTTCGCCGCCGATTTCGCCAGCGCGCGCCTGTAAAAGCCGCATAAACTCGACGCCGCCCGTCGGTGAAGTGTCGCGCCCATCTGTAAAGCTGTGGATGAAGACACGCTCGATATCGTGCATGTGCGCCAGTTGCAGCAGCGCTTCCAGGTGCTTTTCGTGCGCATGCACACCGCCATCCCCCAGCAGTCCGCAAATATGCAATTGCGACCCATTCTTCTTCACATGCTCAACGGCTTTGAGCAGCGCTGCATTCTGAAAGAACGTGCCATCTTTGATCGACTCATTGACGCGCGTGTAGTCTTGCAGCACGCGCTTCCCTGCGCCGATGTTTTGATGTCCTACTTCGGAGTTGCCCATCTGTCCCTCCGGCAAACCGACCGCCTCGCCCGACGTTTTGACCGCCGTGTGCGGCCATTCACGCGCCAGTTTATCGATATTGGGCGTGCGTGCCAGCGCAATCGCATTGCCCTCTTTGCGTGGGTTGATGCCCCAGCCATCCATAATAACCAGCACAAATGGGCGCGCTCGCCCACCAGGTGTTGTACTCATATTGCTTCTCCATCATTCTTTGCTCATAGCAGGTGTTCTGCGTCTTCATTGTACCACCATGAATCTCCGGCGCGCTGTGTATACAGGCTGTTGCACGTAGGTATAGTAGTGGCGACCCTTGCGGTCGCTATACCAAACATGCTACTCCCATCCTCTCTCACCGGTCTTATGGTGTATACTCATTAACAATAGCGTTACGTTTATTGATATACATATCTGCGGCTCTTTCCGAGTATGGGAGAACTTGCGATTAGACTATTAAGAAAGGTCATAATGACACAACGTACCTATGCCTATAACATAAAAGGTGGTCAACCGGTGGTGGGTGAGATTCGCTGCCTGGGCGCGAAAAATTTTACGACCAAGGCTATGGTCGCGGCCCTGCTGGGAGATACGCCGACCACGCTGACCAATGTTCCGCCCATCGGCGATGTCACTATCACAGTTGAAATGCTTAACTCTATAGGCGTCAAGATGGAAATGGTCGATAATGGCAAGTTGATAATCGATCCATCTCACATTCGAGCGTCAAATGTGCTCACACCACATTCCGGCAGCAATCGTGTCCCTATTCTCTTGCTGGGCACGCTGCTGCATCGTTTTAAGCAAGTGTCGGTGCCATTCGTCGGTGGAGACGCGATAGGGAGACGCAGCGTTGACTTCCACCTGGGAGCCATTGAGCAGTTTGGAGGCAAAGTCGAAGCAACGGATGATGGGTTTGTCGCTTCGCGCAACGGTGGATTGAAAGGCGCGCATATTAAATTGCCCTATCCCAGTGTAGGCGCGACCGAGACCTGCCTGTACCTGGGCGTGCTGGCAGAGGGACGCACTACTATCTCCAACGCGGCTATCGAACCTGAAGTATTCGAATTGATTACCATGCTGCGGGCAATGGGCGCGATTATTTTCACCTCTTCAGGACGAGATATACGTATCGAGGGCGTGAAACGGCTCACCGGCACCCATATGAAGGTGATGGGTGACCGCATAGAGGCTGCTTCCTGGGCCTGTTTAGCCTGCGCATCAGACGGCGATATCACTGTGCAAGGCATCCGACCCGAAACGCTGGGCAACTTCATGTCTTACTACCAGCAGGTCGGCGGAGGCGTCGAACTGGTTGAGGGCAGCAGTATCCGTTTCTTCCGCAAAGAAGCGCTGCGTCCCGCGATCATCGAGACAGACGTATACCCCGGCTTCTCGACGGATTGGCAGCAGCCGTTCGCCGTGCTGCTCTCGCAGGCCAACGGCATCTCAATCATTCACGAGACGGTACACGAGAATCGTTTCGGCTACCTGAAGGCGCTTGACACGCTGGGCGCCAAAACGCAGTTGACGACACATTGCCTGGGTGGCCTCGACTGCCGCTATCGCGAATCCAGCTTCGAGCACAGCGCAATCATTATCGGGCCAACCCCTTTTACGGCGGTTGAGCAGATCGCCACTCCTGACTTACGCGCGGGCCTGGCTTATGTCATCGCGGCGGCAGTCGCGTGCGGCACAACGATGGTGACGGGCGTCGAAATGCTCGAACGCGGCTATGGCAATATCGTTCCCAGACTGGCTGCCATGAATCTCAATATCGAGCGCGTTGAGATCGATGCGTAAGGACGCGATGCATCGCGTCCCTGATGGCCATTACCAAACAAAGTCGTAATGTCATGCTGAGCGCAGCGAAGCATGACAGCTCACTCCCGATCCTGGTCGTTCACATTCATCAGCTTCTCTCGCGGAGCCAGCGCCAGAAACAATATAGGCGCGCTGCCCAAAAAACCCAGTGCTGCCAGCAGGCCGAAGCGTCCCGCAATAAGTCCGACGACTGCCGGTAACACTATCTCGAAAGGTTGGCCTATACCGATAATGGAGCGCACCATACCGGAACGCCCCGGCAGTCGAGCATAAGCTGCCGACTCGACGATGGGGTACAGGCACGCGCTGCCCATGCTCATAATAAAGAGCGCGAGTGGAGCGAACCACAGGGTACGCACGAGCAGCAGGCCGAGTATGCCGAGCAGCGCCAATAGGGAGGCGATACGGAGCACGTGAAGAGGAGCGACACGTCCAAGCAGGCGTTCCAGTAGAAACAGGCCGACAAAGCCTGCCACCATGCCCGCGCCTATCGTTAATCCACTCACAACCTGGCTGGCGTGCAGGATATCGCGCAGGTATAGCACCATGAAAGTCAGAAAAATCTCGTCGAGCATGCTTGTCAAAACGGATAGCACAGCCCAGCGCAACAACACTGTATCGCGCAGCGCCAGCCGCAGCCCGGCCCACATACCCATTGGAGCCTTTTCATCATTAGGGCTATGGAAAGAGAGATAGCGTGGGAAACGCTGTGGCAAGAGAAGCAGAGCTGCTGCCAGCCAGCACGCAGCAGCTATCAAGCATAGCCCCGTCCATCCCAGGCCAAATGCCACGATGGCTGTCACTGCCAGGGGTGAGAGGAAATCACCAATGCTGCTCAGCAACGTCCAGCGTGTCATCAGGCGCGCGCTGTCGCCGGGCGCATCGTCGATCAACGCGGCCTGGGCCAGCCCGACCGCCATCCCATTGGCAGGGTACATCAGCGCAAAAGATGCCAGCAGTATGATAAAAGAACGCGTGCTTCCCGCCAGCAAAAAGGCCAGGGTGAGGCCAAGTAGTCCACCCAGTATCCACCAGCGCTTCGATCCCCGGTCACTCAGCAGGTAGAGTGGAGGTTCGAATAGTATACTAGAGAACGCGCCTGCGCTGAAAATCAGTCCGATTTGTTGGTAGGTCAATCCTAATTGATCTCGCAGTAAGGGCAGACCCACGAAGGCGAAACCAGTGATCAGTTCATCCAACAAGCCCATATTGATGAGCAGCAAGCGCAGAAGCGGAACGCGCTTGAGAAGTAAAATGACGTGTCGTCGTATCATTGAGTAAAGAATCCTCTCTGAAAATGCTTAGAAATCTGAAAATGCTGAATCGCCGCATATTTCGGAGAGGGTGGAGCGCGCGCAACACAAAATACGCCGGGGAAGGCTGGCGTAGAGGGATACAGCCGATAGGTTGTCAGGCAGCTTTGTTGCCGCCTGGTGATAGTGAGTTAGCAGGGACTGCGAGTTTGCATGTGTGTTGCTCCTATGCTATGTCCTGACAGAAGAAAGTATACCATACATTGTGCTGGTTAGGACACGAGGACGACTACACAATTATGAATATTTTGTAAGAAAACAGCCATTGCGGAAACAATGATGAATTTATTTTCATCAATGGAGAGCCGCTCGCATGAGGCATGGCGACCGCAAGAGTCGCCACTACTATATACGAAAACAGGCATAAGGCGTAGTATAGTAGTGGCGACTCTTGCGGTCGCCATGCCCGGATGCTTTTAAATAGCCCTGGACTGAAGTACCGCCCACTTGCCTGTTTCACTCACACATGCTACACTTGGCAGCAAGAGATTACAACTTTTTTAGACGCCGCTCGTATAGGCATTGGATAATGTTTTTTTCTGATATTAAAATCTCTACAGAAAAAGATTGCAAGCGGTGATAAAAATGGATACAACTCTACATGCTTCTACCTCGGTAGGAGTTTTCGGATCTCTGCCGGCGCCGACAGAGGCGAAAAGGGCGCGTCGTCGTCAAAGTAGCGGGGCGTTATCTTCGCCGGGTATTTCGAGCAGAGATTGGGCTGTAGATTCGCAGGCTATCGTGGGAGCGCAAAGCACACCAGGTACCCATGCGCGAGGGGCAATCGTGGAGGCGTTTAGCGATACAGAGCTTGTCGAGCTAACGCTTGCTGGCGATCAAGATGCCTTCGCAACACTCGTCGAGCGCTATAAAGACGCTGTGCAAAATCTAGCATACCGTATGTTAAGCAATATCACGGAAGCGGAAGATGTGACGCAGGAAGTATTTGTGCGAGCTTATACCCAGCTTGCCACCTATAAACCTGCTCACAAATTCAGCACCTGGCTGCTTTCAATCGCCTCGCACCTGGCTATCGATCAACTGCGGCGGCGGCGTTTTCTGGCTTTACCGCTTGAAGACGTGCCATTCCTGGAATGGGTTGCCGACCTGGGAACGGGGCCGGAACAATCGGCATTGGAGGGCGAGCAGCAGGACGAGATACAGACTTACCTGCGGCGCCTGCCCAGCAAATATCGCGCTGTGATTCTCTTGCGCTACTGGTATGATCTGTCCTATGACGAGATCGCCGTCGCATTGAAGCTGACACCCGCGCTGGTCAAGGCGCGTCTCCATCGCGCGCGTGAGTTGCTGGCTCGCTACATGAAAGATAATAATCTGAATGAGGAGGAACAGGTCGATGCGCTGCCGCGACGCTAAATACAGGCTAACCGCTCAGCGTGAAACTGAATCCGCACAGTCAGAAGTTGTTCAACTGCAGGAGCATTTGGAGCAGTGTTCTGGCTGCCATTCGTTTGAACGACGCCAGGCGTATCTGGATACCCTGCTGGCGCCTTCACCATCTCGCATGTATCCCAGCATCTCTACCGAACGCATCATGCAGGCAGTAGAGCGACAAAAACGCATCACCCGGCAGCTTGAGAATATCCAGGCCCGGCAGCAGGCGCGCCTTGCGCGTATGGGTAAGGCCGGTCCAAAGATAGCAGGGTTGATGTTTTTATTCACAGGCGTACTCACCATCGGGCTGCTTTCCTTATTCCTGTTCCAACCTGATCTCTTCATGGCCATACTCTCAACCCTGGGCGGCGTCATCGCTGTATTTTACATGCTGGCGCAGTACCTGCAGGCAGGATTGACGCTCATCACCAGCCAGAACTGGTTGTTGTCAGGGGTTGCGTTAGGCATAGTGGTTATGATGGGCTTGTGGCTTCGCCTTATGCGCTATCCTGGGGAGGCGTAACCAGCGAAGGTCATGGTCAGCGTGCCATGATAGGGAGTTCCAATATGCTGAAAGCTGCGCGATTGCCCCGCTTCCTGCTTTTGCTGGTCGGGGTATTGCTCGTTCCTGCATTATTAACAATTACAATCAGTATCTTACTCGCGCCGGTCATACCTGTGGCTCTTGCAGCAGACGATCAGATTGTAAACAGCGAGAGTTCATGTACCGGCGGCAGCCACTCGCCGTCGTTTGGTGGGACAGTCACCATACCTCCGGTTGAGGTGCTGTGCAGCGACTTGACGGCTTTTGGCGGCACAATTGATATACAGGGACAGGTGCGCGGCAATATACTTGCCTTTGGCAGCGCAATTATTATAGATGGAGGTGTTAACGGAGATATCACGCTCTTTGGCGGGAGCGTCAGTTTCCAGGTCGGCTCCTATGTGCATGGCAATGTCAATCTCTACGGCAGCAGAGTCTACCGCGGGCAAGAAGTTCACATAGCCGGGACATACGATGAACACAGCCAGGCTGGCTTCCTGTTTGGATTCACAGCCTTCAGTTTTCCAGGCTGGTTTCTTTTTCTTATGATCCCGCTGGGCTTACTCAGCTTACGGCTTTTCCCAGAGCATGTGATGTTCGTAGGCGCAACAGTGAGAAACAAAATGCGCCGCAGCCTGCTGATTGGACTGCTGAGCGCATTGTTAGCCCCGGCGGTAGTGTTTGTACTTTTTGCATTGATTATTTCTATTCCGTTCGCGTTGATCGTACTGCTTGCATTGCTGGTCGCCTGGACGTT
>DATGGW010000021.1:0-20200 GCA_035308345.1 Ktedonobacteraceae bacterium
TGGCCCTGGGTGCTGGTGGCCGCAGCCTGGGCGATAGCAGGGCTTGCGGTTTTCACCAACCAGAGCTACCTGATTAATCACCACTACCTGCTAGAGGTGAGCCATCTGCCGGTACTGGTGGCCCTGGTCGTATTCCTGGCATGCTGGCAAGTCATGACGATGGGCATGATGCTGCCATCGAGCATGCCGATGGTCTATATGATCGTGCATGCTGGTCGGCAGCAGAGACGCCCATATGCCGTCTCAGGAGCGTTTCTGGCGGGCTATGCCATCGTCTGGACAGCCTTCGCGATCGTAGCGTTTCTGGGCGATAGCCAGATCCACTGGCTGGTGCGTCACTGGTTCTGGCTCGACACCCATAGCTGGGTGATTGGCGCGACCACCTTCGCGCTTGCGGGGGTGTTCCAGTTCAGCCCGCTCAAGGGACGCTGCCTCAAGCAGTGCCGCACCCCGTTCGGCTTCTTCGTGCGCTACTACCGCAAAGGGGTAGGAGCAGCCTGGCGCCTGGGCCTGCGCCACGGCGCGTTCTGTCTTGGGAGCTGCTGGGCACTGATGCTGGTCATGTTTGGTCTTGGGGTGAGCAGCCTGTTGTCGATGGCGCTGCTGACCGGGGTCATGGTCATCGAGAAGACCTATCCTGGCGGGCAGCGGCTCAGCCCGGTAATCGGGTTCATCTTGCTAGGACTTTCGGCCCTCTGGCTGGCCCATCCAGCCTGGCTCTTAGGTGGAATTGGGGTCTAAGCACATGACGAGAAGTGGAACTTCCTGCAACTCGAGACAATAAGAAAGGGGTAAGTGCTATGAGGAAGAGCGTATGACTACCAATCTGAAATTGCTATGTGTTTTCGCCCACCCTGACGATGAGTCGCTAGGCAATGGGGGTATCTTAGCTAAGTATGCTGCCGAGGGCATTGAGACCTCCCTGGTCGTAGCAACTAGGGGAGAACGGGGCTGGTGGGGCAACGAAGCGGAGTATCCTGGCGTGGAGGCATTCGGCAAGAGGCGCGAGACCGAAGTGCGTGCGGCCGCGAAAGTGCTTGGTCTCCGCCGGATCGAGTTCCTGGATTACCCTGATGGGGAACTGGATCAGGCCGATCCAGCCGAGGTCATCGCCAAAATCGCGGGACACCTTCGGCGTGTGAGGCCTGATGTGGTGGTGACCTTCGGACCAGATGGTGCTTACGGGCACCCAGATCACATCGCCATTTGTCAGTTCACCACTGCGGCTCTCGTCAAAGCCGCCAACCCCAACGCCTTGGACGAAAGCTCCCTGGCTCCGCATTGTGTCTCGAAGCTGTACTATATGGTCGCGACCCAGCAATTGTTAGAGGCGTATCAGTCCGTCTTTGGTGAGTTGGTCATGCACATTGATGGTATGGAGCGACGTGGTGTGGGTTGGCCGGAATGGGCGATTACCACCAGGGTCGACACGCAGGCCTATCGACAAACCGTGTGGGAAGCGATCTTGTGCCACGAGACACAATTGTCGGTCTATCGTCAGCTTGAGCACGTCTCTCTGGAGTACCAGGAAGAGTTGTGGGATTCCCAGACGTATAACCGGGCCTTGAGTTTGGTGAATGGGGGACGCAGCGTGGAGGAGGATCTGTTTGAGGGATTACGCTGAGTGTGTGCAGGGATTCCTCTGTGGTCGCTCTGCATGCTTCTAGCAACGGAAAAGAAGGTGAGTCTCTGTGCCACGACTGCTCTCAGTGAACGTTGGTCTGCCCCGCGACATCGCCTGGCGTGGGGAGACCGTGCATACCGCTATCTGGAAGGAACCGATTCAGGGGCGAAGGATGGTGCGGCGGCTCAACATTGATGGCGACAAGCAAGGAGACCTGGCCGGGCATGGTGGGGAGCAACGGGCGGTCTTCGTCTACCAGGTGGAAGCGTATCACTATTGGGAACGTCAGCTCGGTCGCGATGACTTCGTGTTCGGCCAGTTTGGGGAGAATTTTACCGTCGAGGGTCTCTCCGACGAGGAGGTGTGCATCGGAGACCACTACCGCATCGGCAGCGCCCTCTTTGAGGTCAGCCAGCCGCGGGTCACCTGCTACCGGGTCGGCATCCGCATGAACAACCCCCAGATGGCTGCTCTGCTGGTTGCCCACCAGAAACCGGGCTTTTACCTGCGCGTGCTGCAAGAGGGCGATGTGGAAGCAGGGGATGAGATCGTGAAGGTGGCCGATGGCCCGGAACGTATGACCGTCGCAGAGATCGACGCGATGCTCTACCTGGGTCGTCATTCTCGTGAGCAACTGGAGCGTGCGTTGCGTATCCCTGCATTAAGCCTGGGGTGGAAGGCGTCCTTCCAGGCGCTCCTTGAGCAGGCGCTAACAGGAAAGACGGCCGGGGGCAACCCTGGGCTCGCCAAGGCGAGCGGCCCACCCCCGGCATGGCAGGGGTTCCGACCCCTGCGGGTGTCCCGCATTAAGCGAGAGAGCAGAAGCATCGTCTCACTGGTCCTGATGCCAGCAGACGAGCAACTCCTCGCCCCTGCCCTGCCTGGCCAGTTCGTGGTGCTGCGTCTCCAACCTGGACCAGAGGCACCACCGCTCCTACGCAACTACTCGCTCTCTGACGCGCCCAGTGCCGATCACTACCGAGTGAGCGTCAAGCAAGAGACGAATGGTGCCGCCAGCACGTATATGCATACCCAGGTGCAGGTGGGCGATGTGTTGGAGGTGAGTGCGCCACGGGGCACTTTCACGCTCCGCCATGGCAAGAGCCCTGTCGTGCTGCTCAGTGCTGGCGTGGGGGCGACCCCAATGCTGGCCATGCTGCATGCCCTGGCCACCGAGGTCTCGCCACGGGAAGTCTGGTGGCTGTTCGGAGCACGCAGCCGCGACGAACACCCTTTTGTGCAAGAGGCACGTCGCCTCCTCCAGAGGCTGCCCAACAGCCGCAGCTTCATCTTCTACAGCAGGCCCGGTCAAGAGGACCGGCCAGGCCTGGACTTCGATGCTTCTGGACGCCTCAATGTGACGGTGCTCAAAGAGCTTGGCGTGCCACGCGAGGCAGACTTCTATCTGTGTGGGCCTGCCGCGTTCCTGCACGATTTGAGCAGCGGCCTTGCCACCTGGGGCGTTCCCAGGGAACATGTCCATACGGAGATTTTCGGCCCGACCCCATCCATCACACCGGGCGTGGTTAACAACGCACGCAGCCTTCCCCCACACCTACCTGCCGGAGTTCCCGGTGCTGGGCCACTGGTTTCGTTCTCGCGCAGTGGCCTCAGTGTCCACTGGGATCCCACGTTCCAGAGCCTGCTCGAACTGGCCGAGGCCTGTGATGTTCCCGTGAGGTGGGCGTGCCGGACGGGGGTCTGTCATACCTGCGAAAGTGGGCTAATTGCTGGCTCTGTCAGTTACCAGCCAGAGCCGCTCGAACGACCTGCTGAGGGTAACCTGTTGATTTGCTGCGCCCAACCTCGGGGTGATCTCACGCTCGACCTGTGAGGCAGAAGTCGCGGATCTCAAAGCAGGCGCACCACCTCTTCAGTGCTACTTAACAGACACTGAGAGATCGATACACTACCACTGTACTTGTATTGTTGACATTACCTTCGTGGAAGTTTTTCAATAACCAGAATCAATCAGAAGAAGGATATGACGTTTCAGCAGCAACCGGCGCAGCAGGTTCCCACATTCAGTCCAGAGGCGTATCAGGTGGCAGTCACATATAATCTGGGGATTCCAATTACTGAATACAGGCCAAAATTCACGACAAGAAAGGCCATTGGTCAGATCAGCCTGAACCAGCAGGCGATGAGCAACGGGAAAGAGGAGCTTGCGTGGCAACAGGTCAAAGGAATCAAGTTCAATCAAGGCTCGCTTTTCCTCCAGAAAGAGGACAGCAAATGGCGCATGTGGAACAATATTCATGTTTCCCAAATTCCCAACGTCAACGAGTTCCTGGCTCTGGTCGATTCCATCATCAACAGTGGGCGAAGGGAAATCTCTTGAAAAAACGCATAAGTTCCGAACATTTCCTGGAGAATGCATAAGCAGACGAGCCCTGTTACGTGGAGAAGTGCATCTGCCCGATAGCTGTATGCGCCAGCAACTTCTGCGCGTTCCTCCAGAACAGCTTCTCCCGTACCTCCGGCTTGAACTCGATCTTCACCGCCTCAAAATCCTTCATCCAGCGCTGCGGCGTGATGAATGGATAGTCCGAGCCAAACAAAAAGCGATCTTGCAAGCGCGTTGCAGCTTCCCGCAGCAGACTTTCGGGAATGTAACGGGGTGACCACCCGGACAAATCATTGAATAGATTGGTTTTGTGCTGCATGGCCGCGATCATCTCCTCGTGCCAGGGCCAGGAGGGATGCGCGCCGATGATGGTCAGGCCGGGGAAGTCAGCGGCCAGTGAATCGAGATAGATGGGCCGCGTGTAATCTAATTTGATGCCCATACCACCGGGTGTACCGGCACCCAGACCATTGGTGCCAGTATGAAACAAGGCGGGCACGTCCATCTCTTGAATCTTTTCCATGAGCGAATAGAAGGAAGGGTCGTTCGGATAGAAAGCCTGCACGCCTGGATGAAATTTCGCCCCTGCCAGCCCCAGGTCTTTGATGGCGCGCTCAATTTCCTTGACGGCGGCTTTCCCCTTATGAGGGTCCACACTGGCGAAGCCGATAAATTGCTGCGGGTAGCGCTGCACGATGGCTGCAATATAATCGTTGCCCAGCGGTGGCAGGCCGGTTGCGGTCTCCGCGTCCCAGGCCAGCAGGACACCGATCATATCGAGTTCCGCATAATCGGCAGCGAACTGCTCGATATCCTTTAATTTCACCTCGGTACGGAAGAAGCGCTCGGCGGCCTTTGCGTACGGACCGAGCGTTACCTGCATAAACTCTGTCGTCGGCAGGTGGACGTGAAAGTCGATGGCGCGTGGCATACTATATCCCTCCAAATAGATACTTGAGCAAAGCTGTGTGCCAATGTTGCCCTCTATTATAGTCTCGCTCGGGCCTGCGCTGTCCAAAATCTGATGAGTCAGATTTTGCGGTCCCGATCCTGCCAGTAGACCTCGCGAATCTTCCTCTTGAGAAGTTTCCCTGCCGGGTTGCGCGGGAGTTCATCCACAAAATCTACCGAGCGCGGCTTTTTGTAATCGGCCAATCGCCCGGCGCAATAAGCAATCAGCTCCTTTTCGCTGGCGCTGACTGCGGGTCTGAGGGAGACGACTGCCTTCACGGACTCGCCCCAGTGAGCGTCAGGGACGCCTATCACAGCCACATCAGCGACAGCCGGATGCGCGCTGAGGACAGCTTCGATCTCTGCCGGGTAGATGTTGGCTCCGGCTGAAATGATCATATCTATCTTGCGGTCGCAAATGTAATAGTAGCCTTCGGAGTCGCGGTAGGCGATATCACCAACCGAGAAGAACGAATCGCGCATACTCCTGGCGGTCGCATCCGGTTTCTTAAAATATTGTGCCAACGATGGGTTGCGCACCCATATCTCTCCTGGCACGCCATCTGACACCGGCTCACCTGACTCGTTCAACAGGCGTATTTCCTGGCCGGGCGCGACAGTGCCGCTAGAACCTGGCTTGCGCAATTGATCTTCGGGGCGGAGGATAGTAACAAAGCCCGTCTCGGTCGCTCCATAAAACTCCCACAGGCACGGGCCAAAACGTTCTATGGCGCGCACCTTCAGGGCATACGGGCAAGGCGCAGCGCCCAGGATGATCGCGCGCAGCGAACTGGTATCGAATGCCTTAGCTATCTCATCGGGGACATCGCACACTAGTTGGAGAAGTGTCGGGGCCATAAAGGTAGTCGTTACACCATATCGATCAATCAGGCGCAGCGCCTCAACAGCATCAAACCTGGGCATAGCTACTATTGTCGCCCCTAACAAGATATTCAGGCTCACGAAGGCATGAGGCGCACTGTGATAGACTGGTCCTGCCAGAAGGTGAACATCAGAATCCGCAAGCTCAAAAGACTGAATGGTCTGTAATATTGCCTGAAGAGAAGTTCCCTGCGGGCGGTAAGCGCCCTTAGGTTTTCCGGTTGTCCCGGACGTATAACTCATTGTGCTGCCGAGCGATCTTTCTCCCGCCTGCAGCTCTTCGCTGGCATCTTGCAATAACTTCTCGTAATGCAGCCAGCCTGCCGGAACCTGCCCACCAATAGCAATGTATGCTGGCTGACCCTGCACTTCAGCGCGCGCCTGCTCAATTACCTGCACCAGTTCTGGCCCGGCGAATACAACCTTCGCTTCGCTGTCATTGATCACATAGGCAACTTCATGCTCACGCAAACGATAATTGATGGGCACCAGGATGGCGCTGACTTTTGTGGTCGCCGCGCCGACCTCAACACTTTCCAGTGAGTTGTGCGCCATGATGGCAACACGATCGCGTGTATCTACACCAAGCTTTCTGAGAACATTGGCAACGCGGTTGGCGCGAGCGTTCAAAGCGGCATAAGTGAGCGAATGCTCTCCGCAGATCAATGCCAGTTTATACGGACGCGCAGCAGCCTGCATAGCGACGACATCAATGGCCGGAGCCTGTGTCGGGACTTTTGACTCGCTGGAATCCTGCATGGCATATTCTCCCCTAAGTTACTGATTCATCTGCCGGTAAAGTAATACCTATCTCCTTCGCCTGTTTTTCTAGAATCGCTGCTTCGCTGTGCTTGCTCAGAGTACGCCGATAGTACAAAATATGTAGGAGTAAGAGCACGCCAAATACCATCAAGGCGATCAAAGCAGGCAAAGGCAAGATACTTTCATGATTGAACAGGAGACCAGGTTCCATAAACATAAATGTGGCCAGGGCGAGGCAGACGCTGCCCACTAGAGCGATCAGGTTACTCATGATAAATGTCACGCTGCCGAAACGTTCACCTGCCGGAATTGTCTTCAAACGCCAGCGGAACGCTTGCTCGATCTCGGGCATTTGCTGCTGGAATTGCCGGATATAAAACTCTTTGATCATATTCATACAGATCAGACTTTCACGATATGCCTGGCGCAGACGAATGAATTTTTCAAAGAAAGTGAGGCTCAATATGCTCATGGCGACCAGTAATAGCGCTAATAGCGTCTGTGAATAGGTGCGCGTACCCTCGCTGAACTGGTAGATTATGGCCAGTCCAGATACTAAGGAGCCAAGCAGCACATAGTAGAGGTTAGATACACGCGCCCGGTCTTCCATCGCCTGGTATGCTGTAAGGGCTACATAATTGAATTCTTCGAGCAGCATATTCTCTATGCGCAGGGTTGTATCCAGTTTATCACTGACATTGGCCTCAGCAGCGGTGGGGAAGCTGTTGCGATAAGAGGCAGAGCGAGAAAAGGGCATATTAGTTGCATCGTGAGGCATAAAATGTCCTCCTGGTTAATACAGAGTCTCGCCACCAATCATTTGACTTGACGAAATCGAGCTTTTGTCCGTCATTTTTCCCATTTTACCACAGTTTCCCATTAAGCTTTTAGCAAGCGAACTCTATCTGCGTCTGTCAGAGACGTGTCTAGCCCTTTGTTCATGCTCTTGTCTATGGACGCATCACCTGACACTCATTTGAAGGACAGCGCAGTATTTGGGAGTGGCCGAAGGTATGCGTTTACCATGATGAAACGTTTTACTCGCAACATCGCCCCGCTTTGGAGGAGGAACATCTATGAACTCTGGGCTCTTTGTATTGCTGATGTGTGGTCTGCTGATTTCCCTCGTCCTCGTCCTGGTCTGGCATCCTCAGCGTTCCCGGACAAAAACGAGCACATCCGCTGATCGTCAACGCACCGACGACGTGTTCCGTGATGATGATCGGTACTGGTATGGTGGCTTCTTTTACAACAATCCTGACGATCCTGCGGTGCTTGTCCCAAAGCGCTATGGCCTGGGGTGGACCGTGAATTTCGGCAATCCTCGGGGTAAACTCCTCCTGATCGGAACGCTGTTGCTGCCCCTGGTGCTGCTTATCCTCAACGTCCTCATTTCTGGCACGGCACCCATTGGATGCCATTCGTTTGCATGCCATCCGTAGCCATAAAAAATGAACCGATTCTCCCATCATCTCTCCCTGCTGCTCAGCTTATGCAGGCGGGAGTCCTGCGTGCCGCTTGATCCAGCTCCCAATATCGTTCACCACCTCTTCAGTCACATGACCAGCCACGTTGTAGGTGGCGGGAGTGGCCTTTTGCCCGCCCTCAATGGGCATAAAGAGGTGGCTGAGACCAGGATACATGATAAATTGCACGTCACTGCGCCCACCCAACGCATCCTGCCAGATCTGGAAATCTTCTCGCGTGACCTGGTAATCGCCCTCGCCCTGCAGGAAGAGCATCGGCTGTTTGAGCGTTTGCGCCACTTTCTCCGGCTTATAGGTGTTCAAGTCGAGCCAGTAGGCAGCCGGGACGCCCAGCGGCAAGTCGCTCGCGGCGGCTGTCGGCAAGCGCCTGGGATCTTTGACCAGCTCCACCTGTTTTTTGACGACCGCGAGCTGCTGCTGTCGCACTACCGGATCGGGCATACTCAACGAAAGCACATAGGTCATCTGATCCAGGATAATATCCTCAAATGGCCGCGCAGAACCTGCCAGGATGATCAGACCACAAATCTGCGGGTCGGCCTCGCCAATGCGTGGAGCCAGGTAGCCACCCAGGCTATGTCCCAGCACAAAGATCTGCTGCGCGTCTATCTCTGGCCGCTCGCGCAAGAGGGCCACTGCTTCCAGCGCATCGTCAATGACCTCTTCCTTGACCGTGAGTGTGTCTATCTCACTAGTCATGCTGGCGGCATAGACTTTCGTGCGTTTATCGTAGCGCAGCACAGCGATACCCTGCGAGGCCAGGCCCCAGGCCAGATCGCGGAACGGCTTGTTGGGAGGGATCGTCTCGTCGCGGTCCTGTGGTCCCGAGCCATGCACCAGAAGCACCGCCGCAAACGGCCCGCCGCCCTGCGGAATGCTCAATATCCCTGGCAACACCCATTTTCCGCGTCCTATCTGCACCTCGTGTTCGTGAAAACGCTCGAGCTGCGCGTACGACGGAGGCTCATAGATCGCGTGCGCCTGCTGTTCAATGGTTCCCACAGGCGTAATCGTTAAACCGACGATCTCGCCCGCGTCATTTAAGGTGATATTCACATCGAGACTTGCCCGCTCAAAGACGCAGGTGACCACCTGCACCAGACCTTGTTTCGTCTGCACGGCAGACGTGTTTCCCTGTTCCTTAAACGCTCCCACCTGCTGTTCAATTCCCTGCCAGCTGGCCCTCAGCGCTTCAACAGGGAACAAAGGTTTGACTGGCCCCGCCAAGCGTTGCTCCACTGCGGCAAAATCACCGTGTGCCACTTGTGTGACGATTTGTTGTGCAGTATCCATTTTATATCCCTTCTAATGATAAACACCTGTGATTAGTGCTTTGCCCAATCGCTCAGCAGCGCTTTCGCTGCATTATGCCCTGGCGCACCCATTACGCCGCCGCCGGGATGCGTCCCTGAACCACACAGGTAAAGTCCCTCGATGGGCGTGCGATAACGCGCACATTCTGGTGTTGGGCGCAGTGAAAAGAGTTGATCGGGCGTGATCTCTCCATGAAAAATGTTGCCATTGGGCATACCATATCGCTCTTCAATATCCACAGGACTTAGGACCTGATAATCAATCACAGCATCAGAAAAATTGGGCGCAAACCCGGTCATAGTCGCAATAATCCGTTCTCCCATTTCCTGCTTGAGGCTCTGCGTCCACTCACGGCCTTTGAGATGGTAAGGAGCGTATTGTGAGAACATGGATATAGTATGCTTTCCCTGTGGTGCGACAGTGGGGTCGGTGGCCGATTGCATATAAGCCTCAATGTATGGCTTTTGGGAGAGTTCGCCTCGCTGGGCATCCTCAAAAGCCTCTTGCACATACTCTGGTGTTGGGCTGATCTCACAAGAGCCTGCATGTTGTAAACCTGGAGTTGTGCCTGGAAGGCAGGTAAAACTCGGTAGTTCTTTGAGCGCAACGTTAACCTTTATCACGCCGCTTTCCGTCTTAAAGCGTGCAATGCGCTGGAGAAAATCTTTGTCCAACTCTGCATCGGCGCAAAACTGCAGGAAGGTGCGCTTGGGGTCGGCATTGGAAAAAACGGCGCTTGCCAGCAACTCTTCACCATTTTCCAGGCTTACTCCCTCTGCTCGCCCATTGTGGACAAGAATTTTCGAAACAGGACTATTCGTGCGGATTACCGCACCATGCGCCTCAGCGGAGGCAGCCAAAGCAAAACTAATGCGTCCCATCCCCCCTCGCACATAACCCCACATACCGTGTTCACCATTGACCTCACCAAACATATGATGCCATGTGACGTAAACTGAACCAGGGGTCTTAGGACCAATAAAGGAACCAATGACACCCTGTCCTGCAAACGCTGCACGTAAATAGTCAGACTCAAAATAATGTGCGAGCATATCATAAAGATTGCCAAACATGAGCCATTTGTAAATCTCTTCATCCTCACCTCTGAAACGTCCTGCTAAATCGGCAATGGATGGCGGTTCCTCAAGTAAAATAGGATTGAGAATATCTGAGGCCCGATCAAAAAATGCTAAAAACTTCGGATAAGCCTGTGCATCATGTGGAGAGAGACGGCGAATGCCCTCAACCGTTTTTTCAGTACTGGCACGGAAAAAGAGATAGTTCCCATCAGGGTAGGGAACAAACATCTGCGGGTCTTTGACATACGCATCAAAACCGTAGCGATGCAATTCTAAATCACGGATAATTTCAGGACGAAGTAAACTCACTACATAGGCACAAGGCGACATGGTAAAGCCTGGGAACGGCTCTTCAAGCGTACAGGCTCCTCCAACGCGGTCGCGCTGCTCTAACACGAGGACTTTTTTGCCCGCGCGGGCTAAATAGCCTGCCGCCACAAGACCGTTGTGTCCTGCTCCAATAATGATGGTGTCAAACTGCTCCGTGTGTTGTGGCATGGTGGTATTTTTTCCTTTGGAGAATGGAAAATAAACAGTATGGTTGTAAGAAATAGTATATCACATGCTTTTACCAGCTTATCGCGATCCTGATAGGTGATATAAGAGATATAGTTGATTGTAAGCGAGCAATAAGACAACCATCAACTAGGGATAAATAGTACCATTTTCCCCTTATATGCTCCTGAAGACGGCTCCTGTATCACGATATGTTACAATTCTTACGAGTGGATTGTCCTTCGTGCAGCAAATGCTTTACTTCCAGGTATAATCATTGCCTGGAAAAGGGTAACACGTGAAATTCAACGTCGCCGTTGTCCAATTTGAAATAAGTCAATTTGTCCCGCAAGAAAATCTCGCAAAAGCCGAGCAGTTTATTCAACAGGCCGTTGCCCGGGCAGCAGACCTGGTCGTCTTTCCCGAAGATTTCATATTTGGGCCGCTCGATAGGCGCGTTGATCTCGCCGACTTCGATCAGCAGTACGTAAAACATTTCCAGCAACTCGCATCGCAGTACAACATCGACATCGTTCCCGGCTCGATTATCGAGGGGGACGAGAATGGGCTATATAATACTACCTACTATATCGATCACTCTGGTGATATTCTCGGCAGCTATCGCAAAGTCAACCTGTGGCTGCCCGAACGCAGCTATATTACACCCGGTCGAGACAGCGCCGTCTTCGAGACGCGCTTTGGCAAAGTTGGCCTCATTATTTGCTGGGATCTGATGTTCCCTGAAGTGTTTCGTGCGATGGTTCATGAGAGTGTGGAGATCGTGATTTGCCCCAGTTACTGGTGCCTGGAGGACGCCGGAAAAGGACAACAACTTAACCAGCACTCTGAAGTAATGCTGGTCAACTCGCTATGTATCGCCAGGGCGTTTGAGCATGAGATCGTGCTGATCTACGCTAATGCTGCCGGGAAACTTGTTTCTGAGGAAAGCACAAGCACTCTAATCGGCCAATCTCAGATTACCGTGCCATTCAAAGGGCCACTGGATATTATCATGCACAATTTCGAAGACATGTTTGTGCAAGAGGTGGATACGGCGGTGCTTGCCATCGCGGAAGAGGCGTATGAAATTCGCAGCGCTACACAGCGTATTTCGCCGCGTCAGATCGCTTGAGCTCAAGTCCCATGCCTGGCCGTGATCGGTCAGGGCGCAAAGCCCCATTGATGGGTGTGAGTACGCCATCGAAGAACATATGCTCAATCCGCACATGGTCATGGAAGTACTCCATATGACGGAAGTTTGGAATAGCACAGCAGGCATGCGCATGCAGTGCCGGCCCGCAGTGCGACGATAGCTGCATCGAATGCGCCTCGACCAGCGCGCCTACACGCATGAATCCAGTAATACCCGCGCAGCGCGTTGCGTCAGCTTGCAGTACATCCACCGCGCCGGCTTCGAGCATGCGCCGGAAGTACCACAAATCATAACCATATTCACCCGCAGCGATATCCATGCCCCCCGGTGCGCGATCGCGTATCAACCGCAGCCCTTCAAGATCATCGGACGAGACCGGTTCCTCGAACCACGTCACCCCCAGGTCTGCGAAGATGCTGGCCATCGCCAGGGCCTGTTTGCGACTGTATGCGCCATTGGCATCGACAAACAGTTCCGCGTCAGGTCCAATCGCCTCACGGGCGTGAGCCACGCGCCGGGGATCGTCATCTGGCTTCCTTCCAATCTTCATTTTGACGCGAGGAATGCCATCTGCTACCCAACTTCCCAACTGGCGCTGAAGCTGCTCGCGTGTATACGATGTAAAGCCACCGCTCCCATAGATGGGCGCGCTCTCCCGAACTGCTCCAAGCAGTGTTACTAATGACACGTCGAGGAGACGTGCTTTCAAATCCCACAGCGCCGCGTCAACGGCCGCAATGGCCATCGAAGATATGCCTGGACGACCGAGATTGCGGATCGCCTGCACCATCATCAACCAGGCAGCGGGTACTGACATGGCATCCTGACCGATTACCAGTTCGGCCAGCATTTCCTTAATAAGCTGCGCCGTCGCTACGTCAGCATATGTATAGCCGAGACCTTGTTTGCTGCCACCGGCAGCCTCGACGATCACGATAGTCGTCTTGTCCCAGGCGTAGGTGCCATCCGACTCCGGAAAGTCGGTAGGCACCGTATAAGCTGACACATCCAGCTGCTTAATGGCAACTATGTTGTCACCAAATTGTGTCATGGTTGCGCTCCTTTCTTAATAACACGCCCTGAAAGGCAGGAAGGATGCAACGCAAATTCAGCGGTTACAACTCTCGTTCTACCTTGAGCCTATCCAACATAGCGCGGGTAAACATCACCGCAACGGCCAGCCAATCAAACGAGCGCGTCCAGGCCACCCACTCCTGCTGTGTGGGCCAGCCCACCTTGTAACGCGGAATCATTTCTTTGGGCATGACAGTGGCCCACTTCACGCCCTCGCCCAACCCACCAGGGGTGATGCGCACCATGATGTTGAAGACATTCTCATTGGGAAGTTGTATTTTCCAGTCTGGCAGCGACTTCAATAGCTGGTCGCGCCGCCAGATACTGAAAAGCGTGGGATCTTCGGGCGCGCCGCTCTCTGAACGCTGCAGCGTGACTACCTGCCCAACCACAGCAGAGCGCTCCCACTCCGGGAAACGCATCCAGATGCTATAACGGTATTCATCCAGACCTGACGTCTTGATAAAGGCGCGATAACCATCGCGTTCGATGCGCTTCTCGGTATCGCTTTGCCAGATGCGCACCATAGCATCCAGGCGTTTTTTCTTCTCTTCTGCGCTCAGATTTGCATACGGCCCGCGATCAAGCGGATACTGTTTTCCCTGCATTTATCGCTTCCAATCCCTCGGGGAAATATGCCGCCAGCCACGCGGCAAGATCATCTGCCAGGGGCGCAACAAATGTACAGAGCTCGTTATCGGGATAGCGCCGCAGTTCCAGGTTATAAGCATGCAGGAACTGCCTCCGTAGTTTTCCTGCGGGTGTTCCATCTCCGGCAGGTGGCGCATAGGTCTGATCCCCAACGATTGCATAACCCGCAGCCGCCAGGTGCGCGCGAATCTGGTGTGTGCGCCCGGTGATGGGACGCGCTTCCAGCAGCGCGTATTGTCCATTCGTTGCAAGCGTTATCACCGACGTCATAGCAGACTGGCCATCTGGCCATACAATGCAGCGGCGGCGATCAAGCGGGTCGCGCTGCAACGGTGCATCAAAAACATACGTAACACCGTTTACTGTGAGAAGTTCAGCATTAGACACTGTTTGCCGACCGCTCCCGCGGCTTGTGGTCACATTAAATGATGTGCGCGGGCGCGTCCACTCTGGTGCCCCTCTGCCCACTACTGCCAGGTAACGCTTGACGATACTGTGGTCATAGAACTGGCGAATCAGGTGACGCCGCGCTCGTTCGGTACGCGCCAGCGCCACGATGCCCGAAGTGTCTTTGTCGATGCGGTGCAGCAGGCATGGACGCGGTAAAAGTCCCTCTTCTTGCCACTGCTTCATTCTCTGTTGTTCGCGCAGCATATCCTGGATGTGTTCTGGCGCGCCAGTCCATTGCGGCTTATCGGGCAGTTCTTCAGGTTGCCAGTCATCACCACCCTGCCCGGCTAGATAGGACAGGATGCTATCCCACATCGTCCCATCGGCATTCTTATAGGTGGGATGAATAACTAACCCCGCCGGTTTGTTGACAATCAGCATGTGGTGATCCTGGTAGATCACTGGTATTGCGGCTTGCTTCATGCACAAAGTATAGGATGCCATTGGTCAGGGGTCAATAGTTTATGGCTATAAGAAATCCAAGATCTCATATCATATGCTATACTACGCTTTTGAATGATTGCCTGGGCGACCGCAAGGGTCGCCCAGGAAGCCGCTTAACTTACTTCGGAGGCTCACTTGAGCAGCTTAGACCCTCGTATAGAACAGGTTCTCACTTTTCCCCAGGTACAGGGGATATTTGGACGGCGTTCTCGCCGCTTCGGTTTCGGCATGGAGATTCCCGATGGCCCGCTGGCATATAAATCCCAGCATGCTCCCTTGCCACTCAATGACCTGGAACGCTCGCTGCTGGTGGCGGGCGCAACGGGCGTCACTGGCTGGAATTTCGGCATTCCTTACACCACCAATGAGCATGATCGCCTCAGCAGCTATAGCCTGCGGCTGACGGGTCGCACCGTGCCTTCCGCGGCTACCATCTGTACAACCGAGTTATTTTACACCGACGACACGGGCATTTATCTGACGCGCACGCGCGACCTGGCGCCAGGCCGCCTGCGCGAGTTTGAAGAAAATGACGACATCACGCGCATTATCAACATTTCGCAAGCGGCCACTATCCAGTTGAACAATGAACGCATGTATCTTCCACCTGAGCCGCCGCATTATGACGAGCATAATATCTGGAACAGCAATCGCCCAGGAACAACCCTGTTCATGCCTGCCGGCGATGTCGGCGAACAACTGCTGGCATTGCTTGCCATGTACGTCTCCAATGGCTACACCCTGTACGATGATTATCGCGGCTGCCTGGGAGGCAACCTGGAGCCGTTTATACGCGCCGGGGTTATCAATGATACGCCGCAGATGCGTTTTGCGTTGTCACACATTGAACAGGTCGCCTATTCGACCGTCGCTATGGAGCTGGCCTTAATCTGCCAGAACATTGTCTACATGATGCAGGCAATCGGCCTGGGCGGCTGGATGTACACCGGCATATTCCCCTACAGCGCGCTGGGGATGTTCGCCGACCAGGGAATCAAAGGGCTGGGGTTCCGCTTCACAAAGCGCGACGACTGGACCTTTCCCAATCCTGTTGGACTTGACGGTTACTTCGAGTCGGTCTGCCCTCCCTATGTGAGCGATATGTACGAGGCAGCGCGCAAGCTGGCGCAGCGCAAGTTTGGGCCGGGCGGCGCTTACGATCCTGCTACCGGTGGGCCGTTCAAACACAACAGCGAGATCAAGGCAACCGTAAAGCCATATTCACAGTCACAGATCGAGTGTATTGGCGAAATGGCGCACTACATCTACAGCGCCTATGGGCGGTTTCCGGCGCGCTTCCCCACCATTTTGCTGCGTATCTACGCGCAGGCGCACCATCTCGAACAGGATTTTTACGACATGTTTTATGGCGAGGGTGCTTATCTACAAACACATGCGCAACATATGGAACGCTGGCACGCGTCCGATCAACAAGCATAACGACCATCCCTCTTTGCAAGCATGATACAATTAGAACAATTAACATGCGCTACGCCTGGGGATGCATCAGGCACACTTAGAGGAGCGAAGATGGCTTTCGTACACTATCTCAAAAAGCCAGAGTTGCGGAGTCCAGTTGTCATAGCCGCGTTCGCCGGTTGGAATGACGCGGCAGAAGCGGCTACAACGGCTGTCAAATTTCTCATGGATCGTTGGAAAACAACACGCTTTGCCGAGATCGAGGCTGAGGAATTTTACGTGTTTACAGAAACACGGCCTGCGGTGCAAGCTAAAAAGGGACTGGTGCGCGCCATCAACTGGCCGGGCAATCAATTCTTTGCCTACGCTGATCCGAGTTGGGAACGTGATGTGATCCTGTACCTGGGTGTGGAACCGCAGCTCAAGTGGAAGACGTTTACGGCTGCATTTCTGGAAGTCTGCAAGCACTTTAACGCATCTGAAGTACTCTTGTTGGGGGCATTTCTGGCAAACATTCCCCATTCTATGGATGTGCCTGTGACCGGTTACACCTCAACGCAGGAGATGTTGGAGCGTATGCATGAAATCGATGTGCAAAGTTCGCGCTACGAGGGTCCAACCGGTATTACGGGCGTGCTGCATGATGCCTTCGCCCGCGCTAAAATTCCCGTATCGAGCCTGTGGGCAGCCGCGCCACACTACCTGGTTGCCACGCCTAACATCAAAGTGACATCCGCGCTGCTAACCTATCTAAACACTTTTCTGGCCTTTGATCTCGATCTGGATGATATCCAGGGCGATGCTATGCGCTTCGAGGAGCAGATCTCCACGCTGGTCGCAAGAGACCCGGAGGCCAGCGCATACGTGCGCAAATTAGAAACCGAGACCGAGAACTTGCTGGCCGAGAGCGACGAGGAAGAGCCTGATGAAGATGAAGAGATCAACGTTGTTCCTGATAAACCCGTGATCTCAGGCCCCCTGCCAAGCGCGGATAGCCTGATTCGCAGCGTCGAAGAACTGCTGCGCAAGGAACGCGAGAACAACCAGCAAGATGGCGACTTCAACGAGGAGAGCGAATGAGTGACGTCCCCTATACACTTGAGGAGGTTCTGAATCCTCGTGCCATCGCTATCCTGGGCGCATCTCGCGCTTCCCATAAATGGGGGCATGTGGCAGCCAGACAATTGATCGCCGGAGGTTTTTCCGGCGCTATTTATCTTATCAATCCGTCCATTCCAGAGGTGCTTGGCCGCGCGACTTATGCCACGCTGGGCGATGTGCCAACCCAGGTTGACCTGGCTATTATCGCGACGGCGTTCCAGCATGTTCCCCAGGCCATCGATGATTGTATCGCGCACGGTGTGAAAGGTATCGTTATCATTACCGCAGGTTTTAGTGAAACGGGGCCAGAGGGCCGGGCCCTGGAGCAGGAACTGGTAAAGCGCTGTCGCCAGCACGGCATCCGCATTATTGGCAGCAACTGCATGGGCGTTTATGTCAAACACGCGCAACTCAACGCGCTGGGGATGGCCTTCCCTCTGCCAGAGGGTCCCATCGGGCTGGTCTCGCAAAGCGGCAACCTGGGCATGTACTTTTACGCGCAGGCATATCTAGACGGCGGTGGCTTTACTACCTTTCTGAGCGTGGGCAACGCTGTCGATGTCACCTTTCCAGAGTGCATGCAATTCCTGGCGGATGATGCGGAAACGCGCGTGATTGCCGGCTATGTCGAGGCCATCGAGGAGCAAACGCTGCGCGAAGTGACGCGCAGCATGTACGCGCGCGGTCACTACAAACCCGTCGTAATCCTCTTGAGCGGCGCAACGGAGGTAGGAGTGCGCGCCTCGCTTGCCCATACCGGCGCTATCTCAACCGTGCGACCCGACCATGATGCCAGGCTGCTGGGCAGCGGCGTTGTGCGTGTTGTGCGTTCGGACGAATTGTTCCCAGTCGCGCAGGCGCTGGCAACACAGCCACCCACGCCCGGCGGCGGACGGCGCATCGCTATCATCGGCGACGGAGGCGGCAGCGTAGTTGCCAGTGGAGACGCGGCCATACGCGCCGGGCTAGAGGTGCCAGTATTGCGCGAGGAAACACAACAGGCGCTGCGCAGTCTTATGCCAGCGCGCGCCACGTCGACCAACCCGGTCGATGTAGCCGGAGCCGCCGACGAAGACCCCCTGGCTTTTGCCTGGCTGACCGAAGTGTGCCTGAAAGATCCCGAAGTGGATGGCGTGATCATAAGCGGGCTTTTCGGAGGCTATCGCTGGCTGCTTTCCGAAGATTTCGGCCCGCGCGAAGAGGCTGCGGCGCGCGCGCTCGGTAAGTTGGTGAGACAATACAACAAACCGGTGTTGGTGCAGAGCATTTATGCCAGACACGATATTCCCTCGCTGCATATCCTACGAGAAGAAGGCATCCCCTACTACGAGTCCATCGAGATTACCTGCCGCGCGATGGCAGCGTTAAGCGAGATCGGCACATTTTTAACTAGACAAGCGTAAGGGCTTTTGCCGAGGGTCCATCCCGCTAGCGATTCGCGAATTGGGGTAATGCAAGCAGGCGGAAAGGATATGAGGTGTGGAATCTGTAAATCAGGCTCGCACATAACTCCAACTGACCATCTCGCCATTGCGATAGGGCATATAGCCGTGAAATGGGCGGGGATCATCGTCAAAAACCATTGGCAAGAAAAGCGCATCGCTCGGCCAGAGCGGTAATTCAAGCAGTGACGCGAGCGGCACCCATGCAAGCGTTCCTTCATGGTTGCCGTCATGGAGCGCGCCGCGCCAACTTTCAATGCGAAAAATAAAGCCGAACCAGTCCTGACCCTGCTTGCCAAAACCGGGCCAGGAGATAGTTCCACGCAGCAGCAGACGCCCTGCAGTCAGGCCCGATTCCTCGAAGATTTCACGGCGCATGCAGGAGACAATGTCCTCGTTCGGCTCTACTCGTCCGCCCAGGCCATTATACTTGCCAAAATGAATATCATCTGGTCGTTTGTTGCGATGGATCATCAATACCTGTTTGCCATCGGCAGAAAGTATATAGCCCAGCGTTGCTAAAATCGGCGTAAACATGAACTGCTCACTTCCTCTTTTTCGCTAGCATATAAGTCTGCCGACGCTTTGTCAATCATCGAAGTCTAACTTGATAAGGTAGAGTTTAAGCAACCCCATCCAGTTGAACCTTCTCTTTATGGGCTATAAGTCGAGCCGCAGCCTCTCTCAGTCGCGCCTCGCTGCGCGCACCAAAGCCAGGTAACGCGCGAATACGCTGGCGGTGCGCTGCCCACCACAACTTTTCGGGCGTATCAATACCCAATTCCTCATAGAGCCGGATAGCGATATGAGGACCGACATACTCGATCGCTAGCAGCGCTTTCGCGCCGGGTGGGAGTAATTGCACGCTCAAATCATGATAAAAGGTCATGGTACCGGTATGCACAAGCTCGGCAATACGGTTTTGCAATCGTCTTCCCAATCCAGGTACAGGTAATGACTGCTTGCGTTCAATGATGGCAGCAGCAGGTTCCTGCAGATCAAGCACGCCATGGGCGGCATTGCGATAGGCTTGAATACGATAGGGGTTGCCGTTTTGAAACTCCAGCAGGCCGGCAATACTCGAAAGCACCTCAGCAATCTGACGGTTTGTCACCACCGGTCTGTCGCTTTCCTCTGTCTCCAATCCCGGTAACTCTGGCTGCATTGACTGCTTACCCCATCTACTTGAAGCAGATGGCATTATATGGATACTCTGCGTTAGCTGTATGATACTCATAAAGATGCGCCCCTTTCCCTGATGGGCTTGTCAAGTTCTCTCTTGTTACTATTCTTCCGCGACTACTCATTTATGGTAAAAACTGTATCTTAGTGTACAATATACATTGAATTCCTGTTCTAATTATAGCATATTACATAAGACACGTCAAATTGCATGTGGTCGCTCATAATAAAGTCCGTTACCAAATCGCGCTTACTCTATGATACTCACCAGCGTGTACACCGCTCCCAGCACGAGTAGGCCGATGCCGGGCAGCCAGAGGGAGAGCATGAATGACACGAAATT
>DATGGW010000022.1:0-9525 GCA_035308345.1 Ktedonobacteraceae bacterium
AGAAGGAGGCTACCAGTGAAAGTGGGTCAGGGAGCGGAGTACCTCTAGTTGGTTCTGCAGCATGAGCGCTCGGCCAAGGCGGTCTCGAGCATATCGAGCGTACGGAACGAACGCTTGGCGATCTCCTCGTTAGCGACAACAAGAACTCGGCAGCCGTTCGCTTCCGGGTTCCTCGCCTCTCAGAGAGAAAGACCTGTCGATTTTGCCAGTTGGGGAATGCTATACAATTCTCCATCATTTGTCCCGCGAGCTGTCCAACGGGTAGTTGTCAGTTGACTCATAACCCTGCCGCAAAATGTTGCGCAAACTAGCAGTTAGCCTATTGGCCCACACAAAAGAACACTCTCCGAAAGTTGCGGTTTGGCCAAATAATCGTAGTCATTGTAGGGGCGGGGGTGGCGGATGATGCGGGGTGGGGACCCTTGCGGTCGCCCTTGCAACTCGACTTTCGAAAAACCCAGGGAGGGTTGTTCGGAAGAATACACCTCAGATGCCCGACACAGCAGACCCTTCGCGGAGTTTACCCTTTAGCGAAGCGAAGGGCTCAGGATGACAGGCCATGGCTGATCCTGATTGGTAATGTTCATTAGAATGAGAACCCACAAACGAGATGTCCTTTACGTTATGGGGAATCGGGAATGATCGTTTTCCCAAATGCTAGCAGGCCAAGGGCTGCTGCTATTACGGCCGATACGCCTCCGATAAGTAGACCGATGCGGGGGTTACTGTGATCGGCAATGGTGCCGATGATCGGACCACCGATAGGTGTGGTGCCGGCGAAGGCAATGGCCCACAGCGCCATGATCCGGCCGCGCATACCCGGCGCGCTGGTCAGTTGCAAGGTCGTATTGCCGAGTGAAATAAAGAGCACCGATAAACCGCCGACCAGTATGAGGATAAGCAGCGCAACAGGCAAATCAGGCGTCACCGCAGTCAGCAGTAAACTGACGCCAAAGAGCACTGCGACAAGTATCAGGTGCTTTTGTTTGGCGACGCCGCGCCCGGCTGAATAGAGGCCGCCACCAATTGCGCCTAAGCCCATTGCGACCGTCATGAGTGAGTAGGTGGTCGCATTGCCGTGCAATGTCCTCGTGGCAAACAATGGGAGGATCACCGGAAACTCGTACGCGAAAGTGCCAATAACGAGCATCATTACCAGTGTCGACTTGAGCGCTGGCGTCTGCCAGGCGTAGCGCAGGCCGGCTTTAATTTGGCCCGGCTCGCGTTTTGTTAGCGGCGTCGGGAATAATTCACTGGCGCGCATAGAAAAGAGCGCACCGAGCACGGCCAGGTACGAAGCTGCATTGACCAAAAAGCAAAATCCAATTCCAACAGTGGCTATGAGTACGGCAGCGATTGACGGACCAATAATTCGAGCCCCATTCACCATGGTCGAATTGAGTGTGATGGCATTCTTCAATCGATCACTACCAACCATTTCAATCACAAAGGTTTGCCGACTGGGGGCATCAATGAGGGCAGCCAGTCCGAGACCGATAGCCACAACATAAACCATCCAGACTTGCACGGCGCCAGTGACCACCAATAATCCAAGTGTCAGCGCCAGGATGCCCTGTAAGCTCTGTGTCAAATACAGCACATGCCGCTTATTGAAGCGGTCGGCAATCACGCCACCATATGCGCCAAATAAGAGAACTGGTAAATATTGTGCCGCAACGACCAGTCCAAGTTGTGTACCAGAATGTGTCAGTTGAAGCACGAGCAGTGACAAACTGACAGTCTGCACCCACGTACCACACAGCGAAAGGCCCTGACCAATGAAATAGAGCCGGAAATTATACACCGCGAGCGACGTGAACGTCCGCCTGAGCGCCGTCTGCATTACCGATCCTATCTGTGTTACCGGGTAGAACAAGTGTCCCTTCTACCTGCAAAGGTGTCTCCTCTTCACCGAATATTTCCTGTAAGATGTATACAAGGAGGATGCTATGCCTGTTTATGCTCCTGGTCAAAGCTCCTTGCTCTCCACAACCTCGACGATCCGCACTCGTGGGTTCTCCATGATCGTTCCCTGGACGCGACCCCACACCTCGCGCATTGCAGCAAGAAGGCTCTCCGCCTCGTTTACGCTGTCGAACTCGAGATCGATGATGGCGAAGTTTGGATTGTCAATCGGCCGGAAGACCCGGTAGCGGCGTACGCCCGACTGCTTTCGATCGACAGGATCGCTATCGAATGCCTTCTGCCAGGCATCGAAGTTGGGGACTGGGTGCTCGATTTGTAAGATGACCACGCTGGTGCCTTTCTTTTGAGACAAAACCGTAGGAGAACGAATGGGAATCCAGGTTCTCGCGTTGGAAGCCGCTTCAAATGCTTTAGACACGACGATAATTGTGTCCGAGCGCGTTTCTACGTGCAAGTATATCACATCATGGAGGCACGATATCAGCATTGATTGACACTTGCTTCTCAGGTATGACATACTTATCAAGCGATTGATCATTGCTACAGGCACCCAAAAGGGAACTATCATGAACGAATACGACGCTCCAACGCGCACGCCGATAAACCCGCTCAATGAACGCATCCTGCGCTGGATCAGCGGGAGCGGGCGCGGGCAAGCGTTCGGTCACCTGCTGAGCAGGTTGATCGCGCTCCCTCAGCTCAAGCGCCTCTCCCCAGGCGAGATCCCCTGGACTCCGCTGCGGCGACCGATCGCCGAGTCCACGGTCGCCATCGTCACGACGAGCGGCGTTCATCTTCGTCAGGACAAGCCCTTTAATTTGCACAGCGACTCCTCGTTTCGTGTCATTCCGCGCGATGCGAAGGCCGCCGATCTCACTATTACGCATCAGGCCTACGACAGGACGGATGCCTTGCGCGATATCAACCTCGTCTTCCCGTTGGAGCGCCTGCGTGAGCTCGAAGCGGAGGGTGTCATCGGTCGGGTTGCAGACGAGCACTTTGGATTCGGCCTTTGCGGGAGTGCGAAAGCGCTGCTCGCTCCCGGACGGGCGGTCGGCCGCCGACTGGCCGACGCGCACGTTGACCTCGTGCTCCTCGTCCCCGCCTGACCCATCTGCACGCGGTCCGTGGGACTGCTGGCAAGAGAAATCGAGGCGGCGGGCGTGACGACGGTCAGTCTTGCACTCGTCAAGGAGGTCGCCGAGGCAGCGAGGGCGCCGCGCATGCTCTACCTGCACTGGCCCTTTGGGCACGCCCTGGGTGAGCCGGGGAATGTCGCCCAGCAGCGCACTATTCTGCACGACATGCTGTCCATGGCGCGGAGCGCGCCACGGCCAGGGCTTGTGATCGAACTCCCCTACCGGTGGCGACGCGAGACCTACGCGCCAATCGTCGACTGGACTGTCGACAATGCTGCTGCCGTTAGCACGCCCTGACAGAACGCTGGCTTGCTCTCTCGCCTCATCTCCGGTATACTCAAAGTGCGAGTATGCGATTGTCAGATGCAGAAATGGAGAGTCAGTTCCAATGGAGCAGATCAATGAACAACATCCTCATGGGGGTGGCTGGCTGCGCGAGATTGTCTTTGGACTCAATGACGGCCTTGTCACTACCCTGGTGTTCATCATGGCGGTGAGCGAGATTGCTTCAGGACGGTTGCTGCTGGTCGTGTTGAGCGAGGTATTGGCCGGGGGGATTTCTATGGCTCTTGGAGGCTATCTTTCGGCGCGGACTGCCAGGCAGATTCTCGACCAGCGCATCGCCACGGAACGTTATGAGATTGAGCTTGAACCTGAAGAGGAACGGGCCGAACTGGTTACTATTTACCAGAACAAGGGATTTAGCGGCCCTCTCTTACAACATGTCGTCAATCATCTTACGGCCAACAAGGAACGATGGCACAAGGCCATGGTGCATGACGAGTTAGGGGTGGTAGAAGACACGCACATCAATCCATGGTTGGAGGGGGCACAGGTTGGGGTCTCCTTTGTGATTGGCGGCCTTATTCCAACGATTCCATTGTTCTTCTCCCTGCCACAAGCCCGATGGTGGGCATTTGGACTCACGGCGCTTACAGCTATGGTTCTGGGTGCAGTCAAAGCCCGCTATACCCGCCAGGGTTCTGTAAGAGCCGGACTCGAATTTCTCGTGGTAGTCGCCGCTGGAACCCTGGCCGGTGTGGGTCTTGGCCTGCTCTTGCATGGAGGATAAGCGGCCCATAGGGTCATCTCCATTCCACCAGGACAAGCACCAGGCCCCCACATCCGCCCCCCACCACTCCCTGTCCCTACAGATCACATGGCCATTCCCTCCAACCTCCTGCCTGAACTTGATACCTATTGACCGGCCTTCCCTCGCCCTGGTCGCTCCTGGACATGGCTCGTCCAGGCGTGTTATCATCACATGTGCTAGAAATACACACTATACAACTAGATCATGAGGTATTCTGGATATGCAGATAGGAGTCACATTCCCACAGACCGAGATTGGCGCAGACCCCGTAGTCATTCGCGATTATGCACAGGCAGTAGAGGCACTGGGCTACAGCCACCTGGTCGCCTTTGACCACGTTCTGGGCGCGGACCCGGCACATCGCCCCGGCTGGCGCGGCTATACACAGCACGATATGTTTCACGAACCGTTCGTGCTTTTCGGCTACCTTGCGGCGCTGACGCACCTGGAACTGGTACCGGCTGTCATTATTCTTCCACAGAGACAGACCGCGCTCGTCGCCAAGCAGGCTGCTGAGGTGGACATTCTCACCGGCGGAAAGCTGCGCCTGGGCGTGGGGGTGGGCTGGAACGCGGTAGAGTACGAGGCGCTGGGCGTGGACTTCCACACGCGAGGACGGCTCGTAGAGGAACAAATCGAGGTCATGCGCCTACTCTGGAGCCAGGAGGTCGTCAGCTACAAAGGCCACTTCCATACCATTACCGAAGCAGGACTTAACCCACTCCCCGCGCGCCGTTCCATCCCCGTATGGTTGGGCGGAAGGGCAGATGTACTGCTGCGCCGTGCAGCACGCCTGGCCGATGGCTGGTTTCCGCAAGGGCAACCGGACGACCAGATGCGTGAGATACTCGAACGCCTGCGCGGCTATATCAGGGAAGCAGGACGCGATCCTGCTATGCTGGGCATCGAGGCCCGTATGAGCGCGCGTGATGGCAATCTCGACGAGTGGATTCGACAGACGCTGGCATGGCAAGAACTGGGGGCAACGCATATCTCCATTAACACCATGGGCGCGGGGTATAAATCCCCTGACGAGCATATCGATGCCATTCGCCGCTACAAAGAGGCTATTGATGGCCATCAAGAGACAAAGGCATGATTGTTTTACATGCAGTTTGGGACCACCTTGAATCCCCTAAACTTCATGTCTGGGCAGAGTCATCCCACCTGCCGGTAACTGCCACTGCCTCAAGCCGTGCCGGGCGGCAATCCGCAGGGCAAAAACCCAGACGGCACCCTTTCGCGCTCACTCAAGATGCATTGAAGGAAATGCTAGATGTACAGGCAGGGAGCTTGCTTACCGCGGGCGCAAGTCCCGGCATTTTGACGCTGCGCATGCCATCAACCCCAAAGGGGCCGATGCCTTCTCCAGAACTCATTCTAGAGGAGAGCAGCGAGGTTAGCGCAACAGCGTTCAAAGCATGGGACGTTGTGACGCTGACGCTGGAGCCAGGTCTAGCCCTGGACTTCCTACTCGCGCTGCCTGACAATCCGCCGCGTGGCGTGGCCTTTGGGAGTTCGCTGCGCTTCTGGACAACTGCTGCCAGGTTCTCATTTGAACTGATTGCCAGGCAGTGTTATATGCCCACTCTGCAAGAGACCCAGCAACATAAAGAGACGGTCTATCGGGCCGCGTGGCAGGCAGTGCTTGCGCCCGAAGACGAAGAGCGGCTGCGCGCGCTTTCGGGGATGATGCCGCCAATTTGTTGGGCATTTCTGCCTCCAGGTGAAAAGAAGTCATCGCTTCGTGAAGAGATGGTGCTTCATTTTCTTAACCAGGCCATCGATGCCTTTGTGCGAAATCGCCTGGCTTCGGCTGAACTCTTCCCAGCTCATCGCAGCCGCCGCGCCAGGGCGATACCTTTGCAAGAACAGTGGCTGCAGGCGCTTGCTGCCAATGACTCGACGCTTACAGCGCCTGCTCAGGAACTCAAACAGTTCGCCGCTGCCATGCACACGTGGCTTGGTCAGATTCGACCGGTCGAGCCCAACTCGCCTTTCCGCACCTGCTTCCGGCTCGATGCCCCATCAGAGGATAGCGACGGGAGTTCAGATTGGCGCATTAGCTTCCATCTCCAGGCCAACGATGATCGCAGCCTGCTGGTTCCGGCGGAAATGGTCTGGAGAGAGCGTTCAAGCACCCTCACCTTCCTCAAGCGCAAGTTTGAGAATCCGCAGGAACGACTGCTGGCCGACCTGGGAAAAGCTTCCCGCCTGTTCCCTGTCATCGAGGATGGCCTGAAAACGGCGCGCCCCAACGCTCTGAAGTTGAACACGCGGCAGGCATACGCCTTCCTGCGCGAGTCCGCGCCACTCCTCGAACAAAGCGGCTTTGGCGTGCTTGTGCCTCCCTGGTGGCAAAAAGCCTCAGCGCGCCTGGGGGTCAAACTGAAATTAAAGCCGAAGGCAGGCGCAAAAACAGGCTCCGGATTACTGGGGATGCACAGTATTGTCTCCTACGATTGGACCGTCTCAGTTGGAGATACGACGCTCTCGGCTAAAGAATTTGAGAACCTGGTCGATCTAAAACTCCCCCTCATCAAAGTACGCGGTCAATGGGTCGAACTACGCCCGGAGGAAATCGAAGCCGCCATCGCCTTCTTCCAGAAAAAACACAATAATGGAAACATGACGCTGGGCGAAGCTCTACGCACCGGCCTGGGGCAGGAGCTGTCCGAGGTCGGCCTTCCAGTACTGGATATCGCGGGCGAGGGCTGGATCAAAGACCTGCTGGGCCAGCTTTCAGATACTGTGAAACTATCTCCCATTCAAACACCCTCTACCTTCCAGGGCAAACTGCGCCCATACCAGCTCAAAGGTGTTTCATGGCTGGCATTTCTGAAACAGTTTGGATTTGGAAGCTGCCTGGCAGACGACATGGGATTGGGCAAAACCATCCAACTCATCACCCTTCTATTGCATGATCGCGAAACAACTAATCAACAGAGTTCGCCCCGGCGTAGCCCGGCGCTTCTCATATGCCCCATGTCCATTGTGGGCAACTGGCATCGGGAACTCCAGCGCTTCGCCCCATCGCTCAGCGTTATGATCCATCATGGACACGAAAGACTCTCAGGCGAGGCATTCGCGGAAGAGGCGAGGCAGCATGACATCGTTATCACGACCTATTCGCTGGCATTACGCGATAAGGAACATCTTTCGCTCATCGACTGGGAATATGTGGTGGTGGACGAGGCTCAGAATATCAAAAATGAGAGCGCCAAACAGACGCAGGCCATTAAAAGTCTCAATGCCAGCTATAAAATCGCGCTGACCGGCACGCCGGTTGAGAACCGGCTTTCCGAACTCTGGTCGATTATGGAATTCCTGAATCCGGGGTATCTGGGTTCCGCTGCGGATTTCCGTGGGAAGTTTGCCATCCCGATTGAAAAGTATCACGACGCAAAGCGCGCCGAAACGCTCAAACGAGTGATCCAACCCTTTGTGCTGCGCCGCTTGAAAACGGATAAGACCATCATCGCAGACCTGCCCGACAAGATGGAGATGAAGGTATACTGTAACCTCACCCAGGAACAGGCATCGCTCTACGAGGCGGTGGTAAAGGAGATGCTAGAGAAGATAGAACAGGCGGAGGGTATCGAACGTAAGGGATTGGTGTTGTCAACGCTTATGAAGCTCAAGCAGATTTGCAATCACCCGGCGCAGTTCGTTGGGGACGGCAGCAGTTTGCCCGGACGCTCAGGCAAACTTGCCCGCCTGGAAGAGATGCTCGAAGAGGTGCTTGCGGCCGGCGACAAGGCGCTGATATTCAGCCAGTTCGCAGTGATGGGGAGCATGCTGCGCCATCATCTGCAGGAAACGCTGGGGCGAGAGGTACTTTTCCTGCATGGCGGCACGCCCAAGAAACAGCGCGATATAATGGTTCAGCGCTTTCAGGAGGAGGGCGCTGGAGCACCGCTATTCATCCTTTCGTTGAAGGCTGGCGGCGTGGGTCTTAACCTGACGGCGGCCAACCATGTGTTTCACTTCGATCGCTGGTGGAATCCGGCGGTGGAGAATCAAGCCACAGATAGGGCTTTCCGTATCGGGCAAATGAAGAATGTGCAGGTTCACAAGTTCCTCTGCATCGGAACGCTGGAAGAGCACATTGACCAGATGATTGAACAGAAGAGGGGACTTGCCGAAAGCATCGTTGGCGCCGGCGAGAACTGGCTTACCGAGATGTCAACCGCGCAGCTCAAGGAACTGTTCGCTCTGAGCCGCGAGGCAGTCGGGGAGTAAAAGGAGAATAAGCTATACGGGCGGGCGACCACAAGGGATCGCCCCTACGGAGTGAAGCAGTCGGGGAGTAAGAGGAGGATAAGCTATGGGACGCTGGAACGATGATTACGAATGGAATTACTATAATCCGAGCCGGCCAAAAAAAGTTGAAGGCGGCCTCAAAACCAGGAGCGAGCGCGGGGAAATTGGCTCGACCTGGTGGTCAAAACGTTGGCTAGGCGTTCTGGAGTCCTTCAGCATGGGAACGCGGCTCACGCGGGGCCGTTCCTACGCTCGCCAGGGGCAGGTGGTCTCGATTGATGTCGAGCCAGGCCTGGTAAAAGCCAGAGTCCAGGGATCGATGCCCAAACCTTACAATATCAAGATACGCTTAAAGCCGCTTTCAGATCGGGACTGGGAAAAAGTTACGGAAGCGATGGCTTCGCAAGCTCTATTCGCAGCCAGGCTGCTCGCCGGTGAGATGCCCACCAATATAGAGGAAGCCTTTCACGCAGTACATCTCTCACTTTTCCCGACTGCTGCCAACGATCTTGAAACCGATTGCTCATGTCCCGATTGGGCCAATCCCTGCAAGCACATCGCCGCCGTCTACTATCTCCTGGCCGAGCGTTTCGACGAGGATCCATTTCTGATCTTCAAACTGCGCGGCCGCACCAAAGATCAGATCATCCAGGCGCTCAGAGCAAAGCGCACTGAGGGCGCGATAAACCTGACCTCTGCGTCCCCGGCGGGCGCGATAAATCTGGCCCCTACGTCCCCAGACAACAGCGCCTTGCTCGAAGACAAATTGGACACGTTCTGGCAGGCGGGCGAGGGATTGGACGTTTTTGCCGTGAATCCCACCGCTCCCAGGATAGACAAAGCCATTCTCAAAAGGTTGGGGAATGCGCCTTTCACCATCGATGACCGCGATATTACTTCTGTACTATCGAAGGCATACGACGTGGTAGATGCCGCCATATCGCGGTGATTTGTAGAAGTCATCATGCCTTGATCGCGACGGCAACTACTCCTGTCAAGGTGCCAATGTACACGTACCCGGCGGACAGCGCCGGAGTGGCAAAGCGCGATGTCTGTCCCACTGCGACTGTGGTGATCACCGTACCTGAATTGACGTTAAGGGCG
>DATGGW010000023.1:0-6593 GCA_035308345.1 Ktedonobacteraceae bacterium
TTCCAGGAGTATAAAACCTTCTCGACACCCGGATATGAGAATATGGGCTGGAAAGATGCATTTGATGCCGTCGTGTACGCGGATGGGAGCCAGGTAAGGCAGCCGAAGGCTCTTTGCGAATTGCAGGCCAATGTCTATGATGCTAAGATTCGTATGGCCGAAATCTACCAGGCGCTGGGTGAGAAGACGCGTGCGAAAACGTTGCTACAACAGGCAGAGACGTTGAAGCGCAATTTTAACTCGGCTTTCTGGATGGAGGACGAGGGTTGTTACGCGTATGGACTCGATCCAGAGAAAAAGCAGATTACCTCCATTGCTTCAAATGCCGGGCAATGTTTGTGGTACGGTATTGCTGACCAGGACAAGGCGGAGCGGACAGCTCGGCGTCTTTTGCAACAAGATATGTGGAGTGGCTGGGGTATTCGCACGCTCTCCGCAAAGAACCCGGCATACAATCCATTCTCTTATCAAAATGGTTCCATCTGGCCCCACGATAATGGTATAATTGCCTCCGGCTTCAAACGCTATGGGTTGGCAGATGAAGCGAATAAGGTGATTCGAGGCATATTCGATGCGGCCCGGCGATTTGAGGCGTATCGATTACCAGAGGTCTTCGCGGGATTGGAACGTGAGGGGAAAGTGACTGATTTTCCTGCAATCTACCCGGGTGGCGCAAACATTCCACAAGCCTGGGCCTCCGGCTGCATTTTCCAGATGGTACAGACGATGCTTGGATTACGGGCCGACGCTCCGCATAAACGACTCTACGTCAATCCCACACTTCCTGCATGGCTACCTGAAATTCAGATACTGCATTTGTGTGTTGGACCCTTCTTGATAGACTTGCGCTTCTGGCGCGAGGGTGACCAATCGCGTTGGGAAACGACCAGCATAACAACTGAGCATGACATTGCTAAGGAAGATATGATGCAGGTGATGGATGAGCCGCAGATTGGCAGTCAACAAGGGCATTAAGAGATGCTTTCTTGACGCCTGCCTTCTGAAGCGGTAGGATGAGAGGGAGATAGATATAGGCATCAAGCAAGAGAGAAAGGTGCAGAGGAGCGCATATATGGATGTACGCAAATTGAGAGAGGCAGATGCCGAGGCATTTTGGAACATTCGGCTGCGGGCATTGCGCGACAACCCTGAGTCGTTCGGCGCAACCTATGAAGAGATCCTTGAACGAGGCATCGCGGGTGTTGCGCAGGGACTTCACAAGAGAGATAGCGCGCCTGACGACGTGACCTTCGGGGCATTCGACGGGACGACGCTGGTGGGGATTGCAGGCTTCCAGCGCGAGGAAGAAGCGAATAAACGCCACAAGGGCAGCATTTGGGGGATGTATGTGCCACAGGAGTTGCGCGGGAAAGGGATAGGCAAGGCGTTGCTGCAGGCTGCCATTGCCCATGCGAAGACCTTGCCTGGTCTTGAACAAATCAACTTGAGCGTGGTGCTCACCAGCAGAGAAGCCCGTCATCTCTTTATCTCGCTGGGTTTCGAGACCTATGGGCTGGAACGACGCGCGCTGAAGTTGCACGAGCGCTATTTTGACCAGGAACTCATGACGCTTCGCCTGACTGAGATCTAGCCAGGCGAGATGCAGCTTGAGATAAAGGGGTATTGTTCAGTGAGCCGGATCAAACTGACCCGCAACCGGCTCCGCTCAGCAGAACCACGTTTCGGTCAGGTGAGGGATGATTTTGCGCGTGCCGTATTCCCTGATGGAGCAGGAGATGCACATCTCCTGCTGGTTCGCTTCAAGAGCCAGCGCCTTGATGTGGAAGAATGTCTCGATGGGATCAGCCTGGGCGCGCTGCGCTTTTTCGACCAGCCCGCTCACCGCGCGGTGCAGCTCATCCATGCGCGGGTCTGAATGTTGCCAGCGATAGGTATACGCGGCGGGGTCGAGTTCGCCCAACCAGTTCTCTCTACCGGGCGCATCAAGCAATGCTGAGCCGGGTGGAATAAGCAGGCGTATCGAGAAGTGGACGGGATCAGCATGCTCTATCAGATGACGATCTTCAAAGAATGCCAGCAGTTGCAGGTAGCTTTCCAGCGTTTCCCAGGGAGAAAATGGCAGCAGCGAGGGGCGCAGCGCGATACCAACCTCCTCCATGAGATCAAATGCTTCGGCCACATCTGCGCTGGAATGACCTTTCTGCAGTTGTTTAAGCGTCTCATCGTTCAGCGACTCGACGGCGGAAACGACGAAGGCGCAGCCGTTGGCTTTGAGTTCCGGCAGCAGGTGACGATGTTTTAGCAAGTGTTCGATCTTGATGGTGGCGTCGAAGGTGAGGGTGGGAAACTCTTGCAGCAACGCACGCGTAATACGCATGGCATGCGTCGGGCCATTGAAGAAATCAGGATCGCCAAAGGTGATGTGCTGCGCACCTTGCGCGACCTGCGCGCGCACGTCCGCCAGCACGATATCTACAGGCACTGCGAAGAAGCGGCCATGATAGACCGGCGTAATTGGGCAATGCTGGCAGGTATGCTTGCATCCTCGTGTCGTCTCGGTGTAGCCTGCGATGCGCGTTTCGCCGTTTAAGGCGAGATGTGCATAACGATCAAGCGAGGGCAGTGCTGCGCGCTGCGGCACGACTAGTGGCGCGCGCTGTATCCAGGGTTTGCTGCTGTGCTGGCCGGTATTCACGCCTGGGATGGAGCCGGGCGCGCCGCGTTCAAGCGCTGACAGGAGTTTCAAAAGCGGCTCTTCAAATTCACCGCCAATAGTGGAGTCGATAATAGCATGCAGCAGGTAATGCTCATTCAACGAGGCATAAAGTCCATAGAAGCAGATATGGGCGTATGGATTGAGCGCTCGCACGCGCCGCGCGACCAGTTCTCCCAGTCGCAGCGCAGTATGCATCGGCACGGAGATAGCCACAAAACGCGCGCGCCGGATTGTCTCATCGCTTAAATGCTCGACTGCCGTATCGACAACTGCTGGATCATAGCCCGCCTGTTGTAGCAGCGCAAGCAGAGATGCAAGCTGGAATGGTTGATGTCCCAACTCGTAACATGAAAGCAGCAGGATGTCGCCGGAAGCCCTCATTTCTTTTGTCTTGGCGCGCCTCCGCCGCCTTTCGTGCTGGGACCGACTCCAACGCCTTCGTCTTCAGGCGTCCAACCTTCGGGCATTTTGGGCTGTTCCCCGAAGAAAAATTCTTCCATCTGCTCGCGCAGTATCTTCCGCGCTTCCGGGTCGCCCATATTCAGTCCATAATGATTGATAATCAGCGTGCTTTGCGCGGGCCACATGTCCCAGGCCTGTTTCGAGACGTGCTCGTAAATGCGCTGCCCCAACTCACCGGGGAACGGCGGCTTGTCCAGACCTGGAAGCTCGCGCCCCAGTTTGACACACATAACCATTCGTGGCATGATGTTACTCCTGATCGACAGTATATTCTTCTTGCTGATGATACTACAAGATTGAGTTGCCTATGTCAAATAGGGAGATATCGTCTACTGCGCCGCGCGCGCTTTTCCTGGGCATGCAGGGCAGCTTTTCGCCTCCTGCGCTGCTTGCCTTATTACATAATGGCATTGATGTGCGCGCAGTTGTTCTGCCCGCGCGCGAGAACGAGCGGCAGCAGCCAGCAATTCGTCGCCTGGAGCCACATCAACAGGCGCGACCACTGTTACCCGTACTTCATTCTTCGCTGCATAGCTCCATCGAGCGCAGCGCCTGGGAGCGTGAAATACCCGTGTGGGAAGTGAGCCGTATGTTTGATCCGGCAACAATCGATCTCTTCTCTCAATACCGGCCTGATATCATATGCGTCGCCTGCTTCTCGCTCTATATCCCGCGCATCATCCTCGATATCCCACGCCTGGGTTGTCTCAACGTCCACCCATCGCTGCTGCCGGCCAATCGCGGCCCCGATCCGCTCTTCTGGACATTCCACCAGGGTCACCGGGAAACTGGCATCACCATCCACCTGATGGATGAAGGGCTGGATACTGGCCCGATTGTAGCCCAGGAAAGAGTCGCAGTGCCAGATGGCATCAGCTATGCACATCTCGAGGAGCAGTGCGCTGAACTCGGTGGCAGCCTGCTGGCGCGCTCGGCCTGGCAACTCTATCACGGCTCTGCTGTTCTCACGCCTCAAGATGAGGCAAAAAGTAGCTACCTGCCCATGCCGACCGGCGAAGATTTTGTTGTTCCAACATCCGCATGGGAAGCGCGGCGCGTTTACAACTTCATGCACGGGCTGGCTTCCAGAGGCGAACCTTTCACTCTTCTAACCGGGGGTCAATCAATGCGAGTAACAAATGCGATTTCCTATAGCCACGAGGATACAAGTAAAGGTGATCTCAATATAAGAGATAACGCTGGTGTTACTACGCGGGTGAGATGTAAGGATGGTTGGGTATATGTAAGATGAGATTCTAGAAAGGAAGTTTATGGAAACATCGACTCATCATCTCGTGCTGGCTCCTGATGCTGCTATTGATCTGCAACTGCATACCACCTTCAGTGATGGCACCTGGACGTCCGAACACCTGATAGACTATCTGGTGCGTGAACAGTTTGGCCTGGCGGCTATCACCGACCATGATCGGGTGGATACTGCCACGGAGCTACAACAGCTTGCGGTGGAGAAACAACTCCCACTCCTGGCTGCGGTGGAAATGAGTACCTCGTGGAGGGGTGAGCTGACTGATGTGCTCTGCTATGGGTTTGATCCGGAAAAGAATGTATTGCAAGATCTGGCACAAGATATTGCGCATCGCCAGCGAGAGAATACCAGGGAGATCTGTGAGAACCTGCGCAAGATCGGCATCTCTTTTCCAAATGTGCATGAATTGGATGCCCTCCTGGCAAAACCGAGCGCTCAACAACCCCATGAACTGGTGGCCCTCTTAAAAAGACTGGGCTACGGAACCGGAGAACCCTCTGCCGGAACATTGATCACGGATGCTGGTTTCTTGTGGGCCACTAACGATCTTGCGACGGTAGTGGATGCGGCTCATCGAAGCGGGGCGGTGTGCCTCATCGCTCATCCTGGACGGGGTGAAGGATATACTTGCTATGATGCGCATTTGCTCGATGAGCTCCGAAGGCAAGTTCCCATTGATGGCCTGGAGGTCTATTATCCTACTCACACGCTAGAACAGATTGCCATGTATCGGGAATATGCTAAAACGCATCATTTACTGACCAGTTCCGGTTCAGACTCCCACGGTCCCGAGAAGAAACCCATCAAATATCGGGCAGAACAGAGCCAGAGCCTCCTGGAACGTCTAGGTATCCAGGTCTCAAGTGTACAAAATACAGCATAAGGCGAGGTAGCTATGCGTGAAAAACCAGATATTCCAGACGAACTTTTGCGAACCACTTTACAGGACCAGTATGACCTGATTCCCGTCACACTTGAGTTCCTTCCTGTGGGACTGGATTACCATGCCGGAGTGTACCGGGTGGTGAGCAAGCAGGGAGGTGCCTATTTGCTCAAAGTCACCTCTAGACCTCTCTACGAACCACGGTACCAGGTTCCTCGCTATCTCAACGATCAGGGCATCACATCTGTCGTAGCTCCCCTGCCTACCAGGAGCGGCGGTTTATGGGTGAAGCTCGTGGATTGGACGGCGATCGTCTACCCCTTTATCGACGGAGTTTCCAGCTTTACGGGTATGACGAATGAGCACTGGAGGGAGTTGGGAAGCATCTTCAAACAGATTCACCAGGTCATTGTACCCGCTGAACGGTTCGAGTCGCTACGCAAAGAAACCTTTGATGCGGCAGAGTATGTCCGATGGATAGATACCTTTGAGATACAGCACCTCCATTCGCGACATGGTGTAAGCGTCTCCCAGCGCGCACTTCGCGCCGACTGGCTTACGCATCAGGCCGCGATTCACACGGCAGTAAGCTCCCTGGAGAAGCTGGCAGGAGTGCTCCAAAAACGATCAGGGCCATACGTTTTCTGTCACGCGGACCTGCATCCGGCCAATTTGATCCGCGATTCTCACGGCCACCTGTTTGTTATCGATTGGGATGATGTGATGCTGGCGCCCAAAGAGCGCGATTTCATCTTTGTCAGAGGATCAGGGGCAGATGCGTTCTGGGAGGGATACGGACAGCCGCTGATTGATTGGATCGCACTCACCTACTACCGCTGGGAACGGGTCGTGCAAGATGTGATCGCGTGTGCCGATGACATGTTTTTCAAGGACGACCTGGGAGAAGAAACCAGGGCCGATATTGCCCGGTTGTTTCATGAGATCCTGCTGGGTAACACCAGCACCATCAATGATGTCTACGCAGCTGCTGCCCATCTTCCAGCAGATCTCACCTTAGAGTGAAAAGACTTCACAGGCAAACTCTCCCCAAAGATAGTTGACTAAGTTAGTTAATTGTGCTATATTCCAACATAGATAGTTGACTAAGTTAGTCAATTGCCAGATTAAGCTTTTGTTTTATGGGAGGGCGTTTCATGAGCGATACGTCACCTACTTCGCAGCCGGACAAGTCGTTTGATGAAAACGAGAGGGATCTGGCTGAGATAGCTATTATTGCCCATGCGCTTGACGAGTGGTATACGCGGTTGGGGCGGCAATTTGGCCCTCTATCGCGTCCACAGCGG
>DATGGW010000024.1:0-15978 GCA_035308345.1 Ktedonobacteraceae bacterium
TCACTGCTGACAGGACTACATGAACCACATGCCACACACCTGTGGATGCTTGAGGCGCTGGCCGGGCGCACACATCTCAAGCTCACCTACGCTGAGGCGCTGCGCGAGGGCTACCTCTGGCATGAATTTGGCGATTTGCATCTCATTTTGCCATAGGCAGTCTCTATGCAGAGTGAAAGGTTCAAGCCGACGCATTATGAGAGCTTGCCGGCTGCTCCTCGCAGGCACTCTGACAGCGTTGGATAGGGTAAAATTGTTGCAGCCAGCGTTGTGACCGGCACATTCGCGTGCATTGCGACTACAATAGGGGCTAACAGCTCGTCCCCGCCAGAAGCCAGGACGTGTCCACCGAGAATCATGCCCTGCATATCCACCAGGAGCTTGACCAGTCCCGCGGTCTCTCCCTGCATGATGGCGCGCTCATTCTGGTTAAATGACATACGGCCCACGCGATATGCGACGCCTTCCTCCTGCAGTTGTTCCTCTGTTTTGCCGACATGCGCCAGCGCGGGGTCGGTAAAGGTCGCCCAGGGGATGACGCGATCATCAAAAGGTTGTGCTTCATGGGCAAATGCATTACGCACAGCGAGCTTGCCCTGCTCAGAAGCAACATGGGTGAACTGGTATCCTCCTGTTACATCGCCTGCTGCCCAGATGTGAGGTACATTCGTGCGTAGTGTGGCATCGACTTCGATGCCTTTCTTACTAAATTTTACACCCGCAGCCTCCAGGTTGAGCGATTTCAACACGGGATGACGACCCACGGACATAAGGATCTCGTCGACCACCAGTTCCTCTTCAGAGCGGCGATCACAACGGATCGTCAATCGCTTGCGCTCACCATCGCGCTGGACACGACGGAGTTCGGCGTTGGTCTCCAGGCGTATCCCCTCTTTAGTGAGCAGCGTGCAGAGTTGCTCTGCCAGCTCGCGATCTTCTTTGTCCAGCAACTGCGTGCCGCGTTCCAGCACGGTGACGTCGACTCCAAAACGATGGAATAGCTGAGCAAACTCTATGCCGATAGCGCCACCGCCAATGATTGCCAGGCGCTGTGGAAGAACAGGCAGCGATACCGCCTGAACGTTGGTGATGAACCCGGCCTCTTGCAATCCCTCAATTGGTGGCACTATGGTCTCACAGCCGCTGGCAATGATTATGTGCCTGGCAACAATAGATTGACCTGAAACCGATACTTCGTGCGGCGATACAAAGGTCGCTTCGCCCTGTAGCACATCAATGCCCTGCTTAACCAACTGGGCGCGCGCTTCGTCAGGCGTGCCGCCGCGCAGTCGATTAATTATATGCTGAACCCTTGCCAGGACTTCTGCCCAATCAGCCTGCGCCAGGGGAATGCGCAGCCCGTAGCGATCAGCATGCTGCGCCTGATAGAGCAACCTGGCAGTATGCAACAGCGTTTTGGTCGGATCACAGCCATAGTTCAAACAAGTACCGCCGAGCAGGTTGCGCTCGACCATGGCTATACGAATACCAGCCTTGTGAGCGCTCGTGGCGGCTGAGCTTCCTGCTGCTCCTGCTCCAATGACGAGCAGGTCATATGTTTGTGCTGCCATCATTTCCTCCTTTGTGGGTCTACACCTATCACGTGAAACGCCGGGCATGTGTGACACTTTTGGGGCGCAATGCCCCACCCTGGACGCCCACAAGGATCTCTCCGCCCGGCGAGCAAGCCCCTTCGCTGCGCTCAGGGTGACGGGCATGCTCTCCAAATATCTAAGAATGCAGCGTATTGATTTCATAAGATTACTATATTATAATATTATATATTGTTTGGAAGGAAAGTATTTCTTATGAATGCAGACCTGAATGCAGCCCTCTACGATATGAGTTTGCCCAGAGAAACGATGCTAATAAACCGGGACTCTCCGGTGCCCTTACATCATCAAGTGCGGAATTACCTGCTCGACTGTCTTGAACGCGGGGAATTGCAGCCAGGTCAACAACTCCTGCGGGAAAGTGAGTACGCGGCCCGATTTGGGATTAGTCTGGCGCCTGTGCGCCAGGCCATGCTCGATCTTGTCAAGGAGGGGTACCTCTACCGCGTGCCAGGGCGCGGGACGTTCGTGCGCGAGCAGAAGGTCGAAGAAAAGATCAGCATTCTTTCCAGTTTCTCGGAGAGTATGCGCGCCAAGGGCTTCAGTGCAGACCTGCGCGTGATTGAATTACGCATTGGCAAGCTTCCTCCTACCATTAAAAGCATGCTCGAAGGGGGTGACGAGCAGTTTATATTTCTCCAACGTGTGGCTATGGTCGAAGAAAAGGCGATAGCTCTGCTTTCTTCCTATTTACCGGCGCGGCTGGCGCCGGGACTTGAGACACTCGACCTCAATGGGCAATCACTCTATAGAACTTTGGAGGCGCGTTACGGTATCGTGCTGGCGCGAGCCGAGAGCACGATTGAGGTAATACGCTGTCGTGGCACACAGTCAAGCATACTCGGTATCCCGCCAGGAACGCCGATGCTGCAAGTGGAGGGAAAGACCTATGACGTAACAGACCAGTTTGTGGAATTTGCGCAGGTGCTCTATCGAGCCGACCGTTTCCGTTTCACCATTGAAAGTTTCCGGCGGGATGATCGTGTATTGCACCTCATCGGCGCGTCGGACGCATCGGACACAGAGGAGGGCGCACAGCCATGAATAAGGCTTCTTCAGCCATCGAAGGCAGCCAGGGCAAAATGTTTCTGCGTAATGCAACCGGACTTCTGCGGGAAGTGTCACTGATTGACGCTTTCATCATGAACACCTTCGGCATGAATATCGCCGTCGGTGCTGTTTTTCTATTCCTACAGGCGCCAGCATATTTCCCTCAGGGCAATATGCTGGTGGCAGTAATTATCGGCACTCTCTTAATGGCATTCACGCTCCTGTGGGTATATTCAACCTTTGCGGCTGCCATGCCCCGTTCAGGGGGTGACTACGTGTTCGTCAGCCGCACATTACATCCTTTCTTGGGTTGGCTGCTAGGCTGGAGCCAGGGTATGTGGCTCATCTTTTTCTGGATAGGCTTTAACGCCTGGTTTGCGCTCACCTTCGCGGTGCCAGTCGCGCTCTCCACCATCGGGGCTGCCACCGGACAAAGTGGCTGGATTGGTTTGAGCAACCATTTGCTGGCATCATTCCCGGTACTGGGGATCACCACACAGTGGTGGGTGCTCATCATCGGCGTGCTCATCAATATCGGCTTCGCTGTGCTGCTGATCCTCGGCGGCCAGAGCTTCTGGCGCTGGCAAAAAGTGTTCTTCCTCTTCGCCGGCGGCAGTGTTGTACTGGCCTTCCTGCTGCTACTCTTTGACGGAGGAAATATCCAGCATGCCTGGAACAGCTTTGCTACCCAAAATAAGGGACTGGCGTTCAACCAGGTGATCCCGACCGCAGTCAAGAACGGCTATGTACTGCCGGGTGGTTTCAGCTGGAGCGACACGCTGCTCATGCTGCCCTGGGTATTTTTCGTAGTGGGCTATGCGCAGGGGTCCGCCCAGATTGGCGGGGAGGTCAAACGCGCGTCCCGCAATCAGTACCTCGCGATGGTCGGCGGAGTGCTGGTTAACGGCGCGATGCTGGCGCTGCTGGTGATCGCCTTCATGCAGGCCGTAGGTGTGCAATGGATTGGCAGCGTCGGCTTTCTTTCTATAAACAATGCCAGCCTGCTCAACTTGCCAGGCGGCCTCTCGCCGAGCTTCAACTTCATAGTCAGCCTGCTCACGGGCAATGTGCTGGTGCCTATTATCATCGGCATCGGCTTTATATTCTGGGCGCTCATGGGAACGCCGCTCTCCGAACTGCAGGCTACGCGCTACATGCTGGCCTGGGCGGTTGACCGCATGGTTCCAGCGCCGTTAGGTGATGTGAATGAGCGCTTTCACTCGCCCGTCAAAGCCATCATCTTCTGTACGGTGACGGGAACGCTCGCATTGATCGCCCTGGTGACTTTTCCGCAGGCCAGCCTGCTCGGCGCCTTGCTGGCGCAGATCGCCGCCTTCATCCTGGTATCGATTGCTGGCATCGCCTTCCCCTACCGGCTACGGCACGTGTGGGAGGCAGCAGGCGGTCACAAAATCCTCGGCATTCCTTCGGTGACGCTGGCCGGTATTGGTGGAGTGCTTGTGCTCGGCAGCCTCATGCTGTTGTTCATCTTCAATAGCACGATCAACTCGACGTTTGGTGTGACGGCAAGGTTGTCGCTTAGCTTTATGATCGGCGTCGTTATTGTAGGTATCCTCTGGTATGTGGGTGCTTACTTCTTGAATCGCAACCAGGGCGTTGATGTTGGTTTAGCGTACCGCGAGATTCCGCCGGAGTAAGACGCATGGTGATGGAAACGAACCCACGAGTGATCGTAGTAGGCAATCTGACTATAGACGACGTAGTATTGCCTGACGGCACGACGCGGATGTCCAGCGTGGGAGGCAATAGCCTGTACACTGCGCTGGGTGTGCGCCTCTGGCAGCCGCGAATCGGGTTAGTGACGCGCAGGGGTGAAGATTTTCCACGCGACCTCACCTCTGTGCTGCACTCTCTCGGTATAGCAACGGGTGGAATAGTCGATATTGCGGGTCCCACCGTTCGTAACTGGATAGTATATGAGAATAACGGAGAGCGACACTGGATCTACCGCACTCCACGAGAACGGTCGCGCGAGGTGGCAGTACAGGCAGGGGATGTGCCGGTTGAATGGCTGGAGGTAGAACCGCCGCCGTTGGTGCATATAACAGCCATGCCACTGGAAGCGGCAGAAGCAATCGTGGACAGAGTACGGCGTGTCTCTCCGCGCGCCATCATTACGTTAGACACCCATGAGGATTACGTGGTTGACTACCGGCAGGAATTGCGCGCGCTGGCAGCGAGGGTCGATGCCTTCCTGCCGAGCCGCGCGGAGTTAGCAGACCTGGTGGGTTATGACGACCCTCGCCGCGCGCTCAGCACCCTCGTGAGCCTTCCTACTCCGGTAATCGTAATTAAGATGGGTGCAGAGGGCGCGCTGGTCTGGAACAAAGTGCAGGGAACATTGCACGAGGTAGGTATTGCGCAGGGACAGGTGGTGGATGTCACAGGCGCCGGCGACGCGTTCTGCGGCGGCTTCGCAGCAGGTCTATCGCTTGGATATGGGCCGCTAGAGTCAGCGCAACGTGGATCTATATCCGCATCGTATGCTGTGGCAGGTTTCGGCTCCCTGCAATTGGCGCGTGTTGATCACGCCGAGGCGCAGGCTCGCATCTTCAGCGATGCTCCGGCGGTGCATATTCTGGCCGAAATGGGGAACGCGGTATATCGCGTCCCTACGGTCGAAGTTCCGGGGGCGGATCGAGGCATAAGCAGCGCTGTGGATATGATGCGCGAGGAGATCAACATGATACCGAAGTTGCTGGCGGAACAATATGAGATGCTGGCGGGGCCGCTTCGCAGACTGACCAGCGAACTAACAAGCGAAGGCATCGAGAACCTCTATCTTGTTGGGTGCGGCGATTCGGCCTTTGCAGGCGCAGCAGCAGCCCTCGCCTTTCAGAAGCACGCGGGGATTCATGCCGAAGGCGTTCACGCGCTTGAACTTGCTCGTTACCGCGTGCGTTACCTGCCAGAACGCAGCGCTGTTGTGTGCATTTCCTTTTCCGGCAAGGTTGGCAGAACCATTGAAGCGGCAGTACAGGCGCGGAGATTCGGTCGCCGCTCGATTGCGCTCACAGGCAGCCCTGACTCGCCTTTAGCGAGGGAGGCGACCGACATCATCACGCTGTCCGTCCCAACATTGGGCTACTCGCCGGGAACAAGCACATATCTCGCCATACTGGCCGCGCTGCTTGACCTGGCAGTAGCATGGGGCGAGGCCCGTGGGGGAAATACGGCAAGTCTGTCGCGGGGACAACCATCAGGGGCGTCCCTACTGAGTAATGTGCCTGAACTTGCCCGGCAGACGCTTGCAGAGGCGGAAGAGCCCATACAGAGAGTGGCGGAGCAGTTTGTAAAGCATGAGTGGCTGTCCTTTCTTGGGGCTGGCCCTAACCTGGCAACGGCACACTTCGGGGCTGCCAAATTGTTCGAGGGACCGCAAAAGCTGGGAGTGGCTACGAACATCGAAGAGTGGGCGCACGAGGAGTACTTCATCAGCGGCGCTGGGACGCCTGTTCTCCTCATTGCCCCGTCTGGTGCCTCATTCGACCGCGCCAGCGAGATTCTCTCCGAGTTGAACTTTATCGGAGCTAACTCCGTGTTCATGAGTGATATGAGACCACCGGTCGAGCCTGGCACGTTTATTCCTCTAGCTCCAGGTCTACCTGAGGAATTCTCACCACTGCTGGCCTCTCTGCCGCTCAGCCTGCTTGCCTTTTATCTGAGCCGCGCGAGCGGCCAGGAGCGTTTTGAGTTTCCAGGCCCGGAAGCAGCCCAGGAGCACTACGAAACAATCCACCGGGTCACACAGGGGGAGCCAGCATGAGTGGGAATAAGCTCGAGGTCGGCGTGATGGGTTCAGCGCGGCTTACCGAAGACGATGAACGGTGGGTGCAAGCCCACAAACTGGGTGAGTTACTTGCAGGAGACGGTTTTGTCGTTGTGACAGGCGGATATGGCGGCCTTATGGCAGCCGTCAGCCGGGGAGCGCATGAGAAAGGGGGACAGGTGATCGGTTTGCCGATGCAGCACTGGAGGGGTATCGAGCCAAATCGCTGGAATGCTGGTTTGCGCTGGTCCACCGACTACGGTACTCGCATCAACCATTTCCTGCACTGTGACGCGGTCATCGCGCTGCCGGGCGGCGTCGGAACGCTCTCAGAGATGGCGATGGTGTGGGCTGCAAGCCAGACCGAAGGACGCGCCTTGCCACTTGTGCTGCTCGGCGATTGCTGGCCGCCAGTCATTCAATCTATCCGCGAGCACCTCGTAGTAGGTGATATAGACCTCAACTTGCTGCGCTTTGCCACAGGCCCGGAAGAAGCGGTGCGAGAGATACAGGCGGGATTGCAGGATACGCAGATTGGGTCAGGGCCACGCGGGTAAGTGAACAGGGCTTGCCCGGTCGCCTGGAAAACTACAAGGGGGAGTTGTAGCGTGAGTTTCAAATCTTTTTATGCCTCCGACATTCACGGCTCGGATATGCTGTGGCGGAAATTTATCAACGCTGCCGGTTTTTATGGCGTTGAGGTGCTGATCATGGGCGGAGACATCGCCGGCAAAGCTGTTATCCCCATTGTGCGCCGCGACGCCTCCTTTTATGCCCCGGGATTCGCCGGTGAACGAACATTCACAGAAGATGAGTTGCCTGCCCTGGAGCGGCGCATTCGCGATCTCGGCCAGTATCCCTATCAAATGAGTGAGGACGAGTTGGCGGCAGTTGAGTATGATCAGAGGGCAATAGATGCGCTCTTCCAGCAGATCATGAGAGAGACCCTGGAACGATGGCTGCGCCTGGCCGAGGAGCGGTTAGGAGGCAAAGGGGTACGACTTTACATCATGCTGGGAAATGATGACGAGCCTGCCCTACGTGAAGTCCTGGCGACCTCATCGATTGTGGTGGATTCCGAGGATCTCACCATCGAACTGGGCGAGGGCTTCCAGATGCTCTCCTGTGGCTTCGCGAACCCGACTCCCTGGCATTCGCCGCGAGAGATGCCGGAGGAGGAGCTGCAGCGTCATATCGAGACGCTGGCCGATAGACTACGCGACCCGGCCAGGTCTGTCTTCAACCTGCATGTTCCGCCTATTCGCACTCCTATTGATACCGCACCTGTCGTCGATGAAAAGCTGAGCCCCGTAATCCAGGGCGGCTCTATACTCATGGGACCTGCTGGATCGCAAGCGGTGCGCAACGTGATCGAGCGCTATCAACCCCTCATTGCGCTGCACGGCCATATTCACGAGGCACGAGGCATGGTCAAGATTGGGAAGACCGTGTGCATCAATCCAGGAAGCGCGTATGGCGAAGGAGTTCTACACGGCGCCTTGTTTGAACTGGACGAGAGAAAGGGGCTGAAGCGTTATCAACTAACATCGGGATGAATTTTCTCTGCCAGTGCTGGTGATCGTGGCTGTGATAACAACAATGTGCAAGGACAGCCTATGCCGGGCCAGTTACGCTACTCCGGCTGCATAGAGAATGCCTCCCCACAAATGCGCCAGGAATAGAGGTTCCTGGTAGCTCTCGGAGGTGTGGCCCATCGCGGTATACCATGCGCGTCCGCCATCAAAGGAGTGATACCATGCAATTGGATGATTGGCTCCCATGAAGCCTCCTATGTAGGTTCTCTCGTCAACCGTCAGCAAGACATGCACGTGATCGCTCGGATTGGAAGCGAAGTTATACCACTCATCGGTCCGCACCCATACGGCTGGCAGCATGCTGGTCGAGAGATGTGTGCGGTCGATGACATGAACGGTAGCCTGAACCACGCGCGAATGGCCATGCACGCGGTCAAAATAGGCTCCAACCAGTTGCCCATACCAGGGCCAGTCATATTCGGTATCGCTGGCGGAATGGACGCCAGCGTATCCTCCACCATGCTGGATATAGCGCTCAAAAGCGGCCTGTTCGCTTGTATTGAGAATCTCGCCGGTTGTCAGCAGGAAAACGACCGCGTTATAGCGCGAGAGATTGGCGTCGGTAAAGACAGTTGCATCCTCTGTAAAATCGACCGCCACGTCCTGGCTTAACGCCAGCCTACGTAGGGCCGCGATTGCATCCGGGATAGACGCGTGACGAAAGGCTCCCGTTTTTGAAAACACCAGCAGCCTGATATGGCAGCTAGCGATCTGCTGTGGAGCGCAAGCGGCCCGCCCTGCTCCTGATGGGGAACTTGCAAGTGACGAGGAAGCGGAGCGAACATTACCACAGCCGACCACGCTGGCGGCAAGAACTATTAGCAGTACCCAGAATGTCGCCTGGCGCAGCGTATTTACGCTGCGCTTCTTCAGCGGGTAGATGTGGGACATTACAGGAACTTCTCCTACAACTTTTAATGGATGTAGCTTCCTAACCTTTGACACGCTCCGGTTTTCATCTTGTTTCAACGGCTTAACTATCTGCGAGTGGTAGTGTGAATGAAAAGGTAGAGCCTTCGCCTTTGACCCCGCTACTTTGGACCGTGATGGCGCCTTGCATGGCCTCGACGAGTTGCCGGGTGATATAAAGACCCAGACCACTACCCCGAACAGTCCCATGCATATCGCGTTCCAGGCGCACGAATTTGTCGAAGATAACCTCTTGTTTGTCAGGCGGAATGCCCGAGCCCTGGTCGCTCACGCTGATACGAGCCATGCGGGACATGTGGGATTCCTGCTCTACAACGACGGCGATGCGAATAGAAGTTTGAGGCGGAGAGTAGCGCACTGCGTTGGCAAGCAGGTTGTGCAGTACCTGCTTCAGGCGTGCCTCGTCGGCCCAGACCATGATGTTTGCCGCAACGTCTACCTCGATGGACTGCTGCCCCTGAGCGACCCAGGGCTCAAAGAGTTCGCTCGTAGCCATGACAATCTCCTTCAGGGTGATGCGCGTGCAGTGCAGGCTTGCTGTATCGACTTTAAGACGGCTGGCGTCCATGATGTTGGCTTGTAACAGCACTAATTCATCACAAGCGCGGCACACTTTGTCGAGAAAAGCGCGCCGTACATCCGGGCCCTGATCTTCCATCTCGCGCAGCAACTCGAGATAGCCCTGCATGATTGTGAGGGGGGTGCGCAGTTCGTGGCTGGCAGTTGTGAGAAACGCATCTTTAAGCTGGTCAAGCTCACTCAACCTGGTATAAGCGGTGCGTAATTCGTGATAGAGGGCGGCGTTTTCGCGGGCGGCGGCAGTCTGCTCATCGAGGCTGCTCAACAGGCGTGGATAGGCAGAACCAAGCAGGCCAATGAGGAGGCAAACGAGGGTTGCTATGCCGACCGCTATCGTCCACTGCTCATTGGGGATGAGCATAGAATCCCAGGACAAGCTGAGTGTTGTCCAAATTCCGAGCAGGCTGGCCAGTCCTCCGATGCCGCAACAGAGATAGAGCAGCCAGGGGGGGGCGATGAGCTGCTCAGGACTTTTGGCAAGTAGTTCGCGAAAGCGGCGTAAGAGGAGCGGCAGATCAAGGAAGAGAAACGCCATAGAGATGCACCAGATCACGGTCGTCGTGGCCTGGGAGAGATTATAGACTTTGGCCGATAAATTTGCCCCTTCAGCGGGATAAAGTACTGGTCCGAGGAAGTAGGTGAAGAGGGCAATGACAAGCGCAATAATGGTCTGCACTCCGATGGCACGGCCTGGCGCCGCGTGGCGGTTCACCCTGGCGAGCGCGGAGGGCAGCCGGTGATCCAGGGCCGAGACGAATAAGATGCGCGCAAAGGTCACATTATACACAACAACGACGATTATGAAGAAAGCTATGACGACCAGGCCGACCAGGACGGATAGAGGAGCGCCAAAGACAATCCTGACCGCGGTGAGTGTGGAATACGGTAAACCGGAGGCATTCTGCGGAACGACAACCATCACGCCGAAGGTACCTAGTAGATAGGCCAGCAGGACAATCCATGGGCCCCAGCGCAGAAAGAGCCGAGGAGCATCGGGCTGCCGAGTTTCGGCGGCCATGTTGAGGGGAACTTCTACCCCAAGCAAGGCGAGGACGATCACGCCGTACAAGACGATGTTCGGCCCACCAAAGCCGGGGGTGTTTCTCATGAGGGAGACCTGGGAAGTGTGTCCGCCCAGGAGCCATATGGCTCCCGCCAATCCAACTATCAAAATGGCCACACCATATAACAGGACAATCCCTTTTACCAGGCGCAGAAGAAGCCGCAGCGGTAATATAGAGAGCCAACCGGCTACGAGCAAAATGCCGAGTACAACGATGCCCTGCTGCCAGGGCGCCAGCCAGGGGGCGCTGACTCCCCAGACCTGCACGCTGATGCCCTGGAGAAGGGTCAGGACGCCATCACTGGCAGCCAGCAAGACCAGAATACCTGGAAACCAGGCGCAGAAACCGGCAAAGAAGCCCCAGAGGGGGCCAAGAGCCCGGTGCGTCCAGACGTAGATAGAGCCGTCAACGGGTATGAAGCGATTGAGCTGCCCGGTCACGATAGCCCCGGGGAGCAGAAACGTAACAGCGCCCAAAATCCAGTAGAGGTAGGTAGCAGGTCCCGCTCCCTGTGTAGCCTGAACGATAGAAGCGTTGGGAATGAAGAGTACGATAGCGATGAAAATGGCGAGTAAATCGAGGCGAGAGAGGACACGCGGTAACAGTTCACCGGTACGCTGCTCCGAGCGCAATGGATCACCCAGGGCGCTTTGCAGAACGGTAGGAGCGTACTCCCCTTCCAGTTTCTTAATCACTTGGATCGCCTCTCTGCTCTCGTAGTTACTGATGGGACTGTCGTAGGTGCATCAATAGTATAGCAGGTGCATTTACGCAGGTAAATATGGACGTAAATACAAAGCGCGGTCTGTCTCATCACCATGCCGCGGCGATGCTCTCGGCGCGTGGATCAGCCCCTCCCTGCATTACTCCTGTAGACGAATCGAAAACGATTCCCTGCGCATAACCCATTCCCGGCGACCATGCGTCTTGTACGCGTACCACGTGACCAAGCTGGCGAAGGGCCTCCAACGTCTCTGGAGGGAAACGGCTCTCCACGTGGAGCGACTCTTCGCCGGCAGCGGCGCCGTGTATCCAGCGCGGCATCTCGATGGCTTGCTGGATATTCAGCCCAAAACGCGCTGCCGCTGTATAGACCTGTAAGTGAATCTGTGGCTGTCCATCGCCTCCCATTGTACCGAAGACCATGGCTGGCCGACCGTCACGGAGGGCGATGGAGGGGATAAGCGTATGCAGTGTGCGCTTCGCAGGCGCCAGGGCATTAGGAGAGGTCGCATCGAGCGAGAAATACGCGCCGCGATTCTGGAGGACAATGCCGGTGTCATCCACTACGACGCCACTGCCGAAGCCCATGTAGTTGCTCTGAATAAGTGAGACGACGCTGCCATCTCCATCAGCCGCACAGAGATAGATGGTATCACCGGTGAAATTACCGGGGGCAATTGATGACTGCGCTCGCGTGGGATCGATGAGCGCGCGCCGCTGCGCGAGGTAGCCCGGCTCAATGAGCGCTGCCGCATCGATGCGCATGTGGGCGGCATCTGTGAGATAGGCGTCGCGGTCCGCGAAAGCCACCTTCTTTGCTTCCACCGCCAGGTGGACCGTTTCGGGCGCAAGCGGGCTGTCGCCCAGTGGCAACTCATTGAGGATTCCGAGCATCTGTAGAGCGGTGATGCCCTGGGTATTTGGCGGCAGCTCATAGATTCTCAGATCTGCAAAAGGAACGCAGAACGGCGTTACCCACTCGCTCTGGTGCGCTGCCAGGTCATCTCGCGTGATCAATCCGCCCTCGCGCGCGAAAAACGCCGCGATCTGCTCCGCGAGGGCTCCCCGGTAAAATGCACCGGCGCCTTGCTTAGCGATAGTACGCAGGGTTTGTGCCAGCGAAGGAAAACGCGCGACTGCTCCTGGCGGTGGAACCGTGCCACCAGGCAAAAAGTGCCTGTACCAGGAGCGATGAACCCCAGGTCTTGCGCTCATACGGGACAGAGCCGTGTGTAAGTCCGGTCCAACAACAAACCCCTCTTCGGCGTATCCGATGGCCGGGGCAAGAACCTGCGCCAGCCCCAGGCGGCCAAAGCGCTGCTCCGCCTCATTCCATCCGCCAACGCAGCCGGGGACCGTGACCGTGTGAATGCCTAAAACCGGCATGGTTGTATACCCCAGGTCACGATAGCGTTCGATAGTCGCCGTTTGCGCGGACCGGCCGCTGCCGTTTAGCCCGTAGAGCTTCCCACTTCTGGCATCATATATGAGCATGAAGACATCTCCGCCCAGGCCGCAGACAAAAGGGTAGACCACCTGGAGCATGGCGCTGGAAGCAATTGCTGCATCGATAGCATTGCCGCCTGATTTCAGCATATCTAGCCCGGCTTCCGCCGCCAGGTAATGCGGTGCGACCACCATTCCCCGGCGAGCAAATGTGACCGGGCGATGCAACGGGAGTGAAGTCACGGCTGGTTCTCCTCTACTGCGCTATATACCCGCAAAGTATCTTTCATCGCTCTACTCTGCTTTTAGTTAAAGTATAGCAGAAAATTACCGGCTATAGGGGAGTCTCCTGCCCTGGCAATCATGCGCAGACGCTGGACAGAAGCTTCTATCGCAGTTTCTTGCAAATGGGAAATATTTGTGCTACTTTACTTGTATTGGCACCTAACCCGCACCTCGATTTGGAGGCACTCCTTCCTCGAAGCTGTATAGTATCACTAAGCGGCATAGGGGATCCCTTCAAGCACGGGTCAACAGGCATTGACTTTTGTCAAGTGATACTGCCATCCATGCCCTCAAATAAAATGAGTAGCTTTCAGGCTGGCAGGCAACTACGCTCCGTACAGGTATATTGTGAAGCATGATGCAGCAGCTAGATATCAGTACAAATGGAGGAACAGCCAATGAAAGTCTATCCTGATACTTTGTTATCGTCTCTCCTCTCGATGCCTTCGACATCAAGACGCAGGTTAGTTCGCAGAGTTGTACCGGTCTTGACCCTATGCGTACTCCTGCTTCCTTTCGTGATGTCGGCCTGTGGCAGCAGCAATAGCAATAGCAGCACCCCGACACTGCTATTTGGCGCGCCGATCTCGCTGACAGGCTCAACCTCAACAGAAGGAAAACTCACGCTTGAAGGCTATCAGATCTGGGTCAAAGAGGTAAATGCTCATGGCGGCATCAAGGTCGGAAACACCTCGTACCAGGTGCAGCTCAAGTACTATGATGATGGCAGCTCTCCTACCAAGAGCGCCCAGCTCACCCAACAGTTAGTCAACTCTGACAAGGTGAACTTTCTGCTTGGCCCCTACGGTACTTCCGCTACATTGCAAGACGAAGCCATCGCTGAACAGTACAAGATTCCCATGGTGGAGGGAAATGGAGCCGCCAAAGCCATTTTCTCGAAAGGATTTAGCTATATCTTTGGTGTGCTGAGTCCAGCTTCTGAATATGCCAAAGTCATGCTAGAGGCGGCGCTTGCACTCCCCACTCCGCCAAAGAACGTGGCGATCATCTCCGCTAACGATGCGTTCTCTTTGGAGGTTGCTGCCGCGGCAAAAGCCTTTGCCACAAGCAATAACCTGGCTGTTGTCTACTATCAACAGTACCCGTCTGGCACAACGGATTTGACAAGCGTGTTGACCGCCCTCAAAACCTCCGGGCCGGGTGGCACGGTCCCAGACATGATTCTTGGTTCCGGTCACGAGAATGAAGCGGTCACCACGATGAAAGAGTGCAAGCAACTACATATCAATGCCAAACTCTACGCCTTCACGGTTGGACCTGCTACCCCTGACTTCATTACTGTGCTGGGCGCAAACGCCAACGATGTCCTGGGCAGTGCGCAGTGGACAGCTCAAGAGAAGTACAACGGCATTGACGTCTTTGGCACCCCGGCCAACTACGCTCAGATGTACCAGACCGAGTTTGGGCATCAACCGGCGTATCAATCGGCTGAGTCCACTGCCGCGGGCCTCGCTTTCCAGTACGCCATCGAAAAAGCAGGCTCCATTGACCCGCAGAAGGTTCGTGATGCGCTGGCCAGCCTGGACATCATGACCTTCTACGGCGAAATCCGCTTTGACTCTACGGGCGCAAATACCTATAAACCGATGGCCACTATCCAGATCCAGAATGGGAATCTTGTAACAGTCTACCCGGCTGATATTGCCAATGCTCAGCTCGTATATCCCACGCCACCTCTCTCCTAAAGTCGGGTAAGATGACAAACACTGTCGTTACGATTGAAAGACGGGCGGGCGACTACGGGGCGGGATGACAAACACTGTCATTGACAGGCAGGCGCATCAGGGCGATTCCTTGTGGTCGCCCTGGGAATCGGGGGAGTGACGTGGTGTGTCCTTTCGTAGGGAGAACTATATGGCTTTTGGACAGGTTCTTGTAAATTGGCTGTTGCTCGGCAGCCTCTATGGAGCTGTGGCCCTGGGCTTCTCACTGGTCTGGGGAATCATGAACATCGTCAACCTGGCGCATGGCGCTTTCATCATCGTTGGCGCATATACAGCCTTCTGGTTGTACACCCAGTTGCATCTTGACCCCTACATCAGTATTCCCCTGACTATGGTCGTTCTTTTCGCAATGGGGTGGATTGTGCAGTACGCTGCCATCAATCGCGTCATCCGTGCTCCTATCCTGGTAACATTTTTGCTGACGTTCGGCCTTGATTTGCTCATCGCGGACCTGGTCCAACAATTCTTCACCAGTGACCTGCGTTCCATCAATACAACATACGCGGGCAATGGCCTCGACATCGGCGCGACGCATATCGCCTTCGATCACCTGATCGCCGCAGCAATCGCCGTAGCGCTGACCGCGGCGCTCAATTACTTTCTCACCCGCACGCGCACCGGCAACGCCATTCTTGCAACGGGGATGGACCGCGATGCGGCTCGCCTGATGGGCATCAGCATCAGGAAGAGCTACGCAATGACGTTTGGTATCGGGGCCGCATTGGCAGGAGCGGCTGGGGCTATGCTGTCAGAACTTTATCCCTTCGATCCCTCCAGTGGAGACGCTTTCACGCTGCGCGCCTTTGTCATCGTCGTACTTGGGGGCCTGGGCACCCCCTGGGGGACGCTTGCGGGAGGGCTTGTCTTCGGATTTGCGGAGACCGTTGTCCCACTCCTCCCAGGAGTTGGTCCTGGCTATGACGATGCCATCGCTTTTGCAGTGCTGGTTGCCATTCTCATTATTCGGCCTAATGGTTTATTGGGCAAACCTTACTATGGTTAGAGAAGAGGGCGGGGACAAACCCCACCCCTAGAGCCTGTTAGGGACTCAAGTTATATTGGATCAACTGATGAAGCATCAAACAGGTAAAGGCGACCAGATGCAAAGCCGCCACGGTAGCGGGAAGCCGCTCATAATCGCGGGCCAAGCGCCGAAAG
>DATGGW010000025.1:0-12389 GCA_035308345.1 Ktedonobacteraceae bacterium
CTCTTTGCCAATCACGGCGGCATAGACCTGTCCGGTGGTTACGTTATTTGCCTGGTAAGCTGGCTCATCGGTGAAGCGCTCGTAGTGACCGAGATCGAGATCGGTCTCTGCTCCATCATCGGTCACGAAGACTTCGCCGTGCTGATAAGGCGACATAGTGCCTGGATCGACATTAATGTAGGGGTCGAGCTTCATGAGAGAGACACTGACGCCGCGATTCTTGAGTAAGCGCCCTAAGGAGGCAACTGTGATACCCTTGCCAACGGATGACGCCACACCACCGGTAACAAAGATGAATTTGGACATAGGATCCTCCTAGGCGCGCTGAGAAAGGATGACGACCTGCGTTTCTACAGGCAAAGTACTACGATTGATGGTTAGTTTTGGCTGTTCGTTTATCGCCTCTATGCCCATCTCACGGCAAAATTTGTCGAGGGGATGGGGAGTTATATTATCTAGGGGGCGATAGTGCATAGGGATGACCACGTGGGGTTCAACCTGGCTGATGACTTCGGCGGCCTGGGCCGCGCTGAGCGTGTTCTGGCCGCTGATGGGGATCAGCAAGATATCGGCATCGGCAACTTCTTCGAGTTGTTCTTCCTGCAGCGAGTGCCCCAGGTCTCCCAGGTGACAGATCACAAGGTCATCCATATGAATAACATAAATGGTATTGCGCCCGCGTTCCGCGCCGCGCTTATCATCGTGGTAGGAAGGGACGCCGGTAATCAATACATCACTGATCTCATATTCGCCGGGACCGCGCACCACACGTGGATTACCGCCGATGCCTTCGGCGAAGTTATGGCCGGGGTGGTTATGACTGATGGTGACGATGGGGGCATTAAGCTTGCCCAGCTTGAGCGGTTCCACCTGGGACGGGCGGGCGACCTCAAGGGTAGCCCCTACGGGAGAAAAGGGATCGGTAATCAGAGTAACATTTTTGCCACGCAGCATAAAGCACGAGTGGCCGAGCCATGAAATTTCCATGCAGCTATAGATTCGCTTTTCTCAATAAAGTCGGGCGGGGACCTATGTCCTCGCCCGATGGATATTATACCATACGGATAGATGTTCTACAAGTGGTTGCAAGGACAAACTAACAGGGCGACCGCCTGACAATTCCCCACATTTTTAAGGGTGAGGGCGACCGCCAGGGTCTCCACCCCACAGGACGCGATCAATCGCATCCCTACAGCCCTGCATCTTTTGTAGTCATTGTAGGGGCGGGAGCGGCGAAAGTCAGCGAGCTATAGGCAATGGTGACTTTTACCTCGCGCCCGCGCGCATCGACACGCACCGGCGCTGACTCGACTATCTTCTTGATGCGCTGCGCTACCAGCTCAGCGCCGTGTTGTTCCGCGCGAATGACGGCTGTCATAATGCCAGGGCCGTTGATGGAGAGCATATCCTCTTTGCGCATCTTGCTTTTCAAGAGAGGCAAGAGTTTACGCGCAACCTCGTTAGCTTCGCGCTCTTCGCGCTCGCGCTGTACATCGTTGTGCTGCGCGCCCTCCAGCAGCAGGCGAAACACGATCACGCTCTGCGCGTTACATATACGGCGCATCTTATATTGACCGGCTTCCAGTTCCTTAGTAGAGGAGACGGCCTGCCAGATAAAGTGCTCGTGTTTGCGCCAGTAATCATAGCGGCCCTGCGCGCGCGCATAACCCTCAAGCGCCATTGCGCCTAAAGTCCAGGTGACCTGGCGAGGCGTACTCAAGGCATAATGGCGCGCGTTGATCAGTTGGCGGAAAATGGGGCTGACCTTCATGGTCGAAGCCTCGTATTTCTGCTGCTTGAGGACTTTGATGTGGCCCGCGTAAATGCGGCGGCGCTGCTTGAGGAAGTCGCGCACGGTGACGGGACCTTTGTTATAGACGATGCAGTCGGGCTGGTAAATCAGCCTGTAACCCAACTGCGAGATCAAGGCCTGGATGGAGATCTCGTCAACCGCGCTATCGGTCGGTATGCCGGAGATAACATTGCGGAAAGCAATCACCTCGCCCAGCTTGGGGTGAATACGCGCCACGCGATCATGCAAACGCCACAATAGATGTACCGCGTGACCCATAAATGTGGCCGCGTCATTGATAGGCACCGGACGCCCACCAACCATACCAATGGTGGGGTCTTTGAATGGCGCGCACAGGAACTCCATAGCTGAGGTTTCGGGGATCACATCGGCCCCAATCAAGACAACAACCGGGCTGACGGCCTCTTTCAAAAACAGATTGATGGCGGACGCTTTGCCTTCGCGTCTTTCCTGCACAAGGAGGCGAATACGCGGCTCCTGTGCGGCCAGTCCGGTAACAATGGGAATAGTGCGATCGGTGCAGCCGCTGGCGACGACAATTACCTCATGGATGCAAATAGATGGGCCGCTCTGGGCGAGTACCGATTCGAGTGTGCGCGCGATATTCGCTTCCTCATTATAGGCCATTATTCCTATACTACATACCTGGGCGGGAGCCAGGGTTGGGGAACCAGGGGCGGCGACCAGGGCGGCGGTGGCCGCGGAGCGGCGAAGCCCCGCCCCTACCCTATCCGGTTGAATATCTTTGACGGTATAAGTTGCCATTGTGTTTTCCAGGGCGGGGGCAAGCCCCGCCCCTACTATATCCGATTGCATATCATTGACGGTATACGTTGCCATAGAAGGCATCTCCATTCTATAGATGAAATTAGTCCGCTCATTGTATTGACCGCACTTGTGACAGGCCTTATACTTGGCCTGAATTATTGCCTTATAAGGATGAACGCAAGCGGGTAACGTTTTCTCTGGACTGGATTGGAGGGGCTCTATGCGCATACAGGAACATGTGAAGTTATCAACGGCGGCGGCTGTTGCTGTGCTGCCCTGGTTGAGGCAAGATGTCTGGATTCCTCTGGCAGCCAGCATAGGCATCGATATCGATCACTACCTGTGGCACGCGGTGACGCAGCGCACGTTGAGTTTGCGGGCGGCCGTGCGCTATTTTGGGCAGGCCGATCCGCCGCGGTCGCCGCAGGCGAAGTTTCTCCACCAGCCTGTTGTGCTGGGAACATTGCTTTTTATCGCGCTGCGGCTGCGTTCGCGGCTGCTGTTCTTAATTCTGGGGGGATTGCTCTTCCATGTGAGCCTGGATGTCATCCATATTTCGCAGATGAGCTGGTTGAAAAAATCTCTCAGCCAGCAAGCGAAGGGCTGCTGCCCTGCATGTGGACGGGCGCAGGCGGCATTACAATTACACACTGTGCATTATGCCGGCAATGTGCTTGAGCGTTACGCGCCGCGCAATTTTGTGGTGTTGTGTCCTGAATGTCATGAAAAAATACATCGACGGGCGGGATATTCTATGGTATAATCGCATTTAATAGATTGGGTGCATAGGGACAGGTGGTGGGTTAAGAGTGATGAAATAGAGGGCGACCGCAAGGGTCTCCACCCCTCATCCTCTCAACACCCGCCCATACAATGACTACGGAAGTGGCTCATCTGGCGGCTATTTACAGAGCCAGGTGAAAATAGAACAATGGAGGAAGATTTTGGCTGCACAGTGGCTTCCAGCAATTCGCATTATCCAGATTATTCTGAGCATCGTCGTGATCGTCTTTATCCTGCTCCAGGTGCGTGGAGCAGGATTGGGAAGCGCGTTTGGCGGCAATAGCTCCGGTGCTGTGTTCAAGACGCGGCGAGGCGTAGAGCGGTTGGTCTTTAATATCACGATCGTCTTTGTGATCCTCTTTTCCGCCGTTTCCATACTGGGCGCGCTGCTCCGTTAAAGATAGATTATGCAGGCAGCACCAAACGGCTATCGTCGGCGTCTTCTAGCGGGTCTAAGCCTGCTGGCAGCGCTTGTTTTGGCGCTTGCTGCGTGCAGCGGGAACGGCAGCAACTCCGGCGGCGCAACACTGACGCAGACCACGCCCAAAAATAGTGGGTCTGGCGGCGCAACCACAATAGCCAGCGCGACACCGGGCATATTGCTTGGCCCCCAGCCCTGCCCGAATGCTGTAAAAGACCCATCTCACTGGGATCAGATTATCCCAACACAGCCGAACGTCTCCAAAGTTGAAAGCGTCACCTGCGGTTATCTGACCGGCACTCCAACCTTGCAGGGATTGATAACGGTGCGTTACAACGGCACCGGAGCAGTTCTGGATGTGTATGTTTACACTAATATTGAAAGCCCCGGTCCGACACAACTTTTCAAGCTGCTAAACCTCTACAAAGGCGATGCCAGGATCAGCTTGCGCAACACGGTCATGACAGCCGAGGTTGATCAGAGTTCCAGTCTCAATAAGGGGAAAAGTGATGCTGGTTACACACAGGACCTGTTCCGCGAGTTCAATACCGCGTCGTTCGCGCCAATCGCCTTTCCCGGTATGTACCCCGACTTGACGCGCTTCCAGGCTGAGCGCGACCAGGCTCAGGTCAATGCTGGTCAGGAACCCTGGAAGCTTTCGGCGGCGATGGTTGCTATGAACTTTGCCACGGATCCCGCCCTGCTTGGCTGGCCGGCCAATGTTACAGCGACGATTGTGAGCGGCGGCGGCTCCAGCGACGCTGAAGCAGTGGTCAATATGAAAAACCCTGCCGCCGTGGGGGGAACGATTACCCTGACGATGCAGCGCCTGGAGGGGAATACCAATGGCGGCATCTGGGAAATAGTCGGGGTTACAAGCAAAGGCCTGGCTATCAGCACGCCAAAAAGCCTCGATAATCTTTCTTCCCCGGCAGCCGTAACGGGTACAGGCAGCGCTTTCGAGGGGATAATTGGGAGGCTGATCGTACTTGATCATACATATGCCAACATCGGGCAGGCTGCCGTGACGGGCGTAAGCGGCAATGGCAGCACCACTTTTTCTGTCAATGTGCCTTTTAATTCCACCTTCAAAACCGGCGTAGAAGATGGCATTGTGGCGCTGTACGCGGAGAACAATGCCGGTGGCCCGCCATCAGCCGCCGTGATGGTGAAAGAACTTATTTGACGGCCACCAGGATATCGCGTTTTTTGATGACACGATCCACCGTATGCTCGAACTGAGTGTAGGGCGGGTCGTTGCGCGTGTGCAGGTGTGTAGTATTTTCGATACAGGCAATCAAATCTTTGCGCTCGATGCGCGTGGCATTCCAGGCGAACGCCAGCGTGCCGCCGGGCAGCAGGAGTCGTTCCCACACGGGGAGAGCCTGCGCCAGCATGGTGGAAATTTCGCCGAAATGCTGTATACCATAGGGCAAATCGGTCACAATGGCATGCATATGCGGGCCGCCGGGGACTTCCTGCAAGTGAAGATCAGCCTGGGCCGCATTTCCGTGCGCCAGCGCCAGGTGACGAGTGGCGCCTTTGCGCCCAATCTCAAACAGGTATCGTCGTCCCGCGCGGCGGCTTCGCTCATCGCGCTCGTTGTAAGGTATGCGCTCGCTGTGCAGAAATTGGCGCACAAAAAGGGCGGTCGTCTCGACATCCTTGCGCTCGCGCTCTATGCCAAAGGCATCGTACCCGGCAGCGAGCGCCAGAAAGAGCGTAGTGCCGCCGCCCGCGAGCGGATCGAGAATGCGCAGTCGCCCGGTCATTTGCTCGCGAAAAGCGCTCGCGAAAAGCGCAACGTTGAGCAACACGCGCGTAAAGACCTCGTTCGTTTTGCCTTTATAGCGGCGAACCTGCGCCATTTCTACAGGCACAAAAGCAGTAAAAGAGCAATACAGGGGGCGTAAGAAAGGGCCATGTATAGTCCCGATGTTTTCAAAGTATTCGTATGCCTCGCTGCTGGCTCCCAGGCGCGCAAGCACATCGAGCATAAAGGGACTACATGCGTCGTTGAGCGTAACGAGGAGATAGTCCTGCCTTGCAAGCGCGATCGGCTCAATATGTAGGATGGCAGAAGCTAAGGGGCTGGCAAGTAATTCAGGCGCGGCCAGTTTCTCCGTCATATTAGCATATTGTGTGCTGCGTTGCGGCGTGATTTTAAGCGCGAGTTTCATGGACAACAGCCGATCATGCTAAACATTATTATGGCTCAGGATTTCCTCTTCTATCTCTTGAAAAGCTATCACCTCTGCTTCAGTGCGCGTGATTCTTTGCCCAGCCAGGCGATTCATGATAGCCATAACACGAGAGGAGAATTGCGCGAAGAACGGCTGTTGCACTCGCAGTGATGGCATAAAGCGCAGTTCAACAAGTGATGGCTCGTAGAAATCGCCCTGATTCAATGCCAACACCATTAAATTGGTATATTCCTGTACGAGCCTCCTGCGGGCTGGTGTAAAAAAGTTCACTCGCGTGCTGGCTACAAGCGAACATCCCGCAATACGATTTTCAAACAAGAGTGGATAGGCCATGGCGCTCTCTTCCCAGTCGGTTCTGATGAATGGCCTGATGCCTACATCCTCTCTAAGGTTCTGGTTTACCAGCTCGTGACACTGGGTCACGACAAAACCCGTCATAGACTCCATACCCAGGAAGAATGGCTGGAGGTCCAGGTGACTTTTAAAAGGAGCTGTGCCGCGCCCGGCATATTCGTGCAAGCTGCGCACCGGATGTCCAGGTGAAGGGGGGGTGCAGAGCGCCACTGAAATAGATAGACCTTCCTGATCGGTGTCAAGATGCGAAAGCATTTGCTGCAAAATCAGGGATAAAATAGAGGAGGCGCGCAGACCGCGCGGAGCGCTGGTGTATGCGCTAAATATACGAGCATAGAACGCGGAAGGTATTTCTTCTACCGGTTCCTCGCTCTGCTCGTTTGAACGCTCACGACTTTCCGGGAATTCTACAGCAAACAAAGCTGAGAACTCCTGTTTATGCTGAACAGGAAAGACATCGAGCAGCTTTTTGTGATGTAGGAATCGTGGCTGTGACTGATTGGTGGCCCAGCGCGTTAAGGTCATTGGATTGACGCCCAGCGCCTGAGCTATGCGCTGCTTCTCATGTACATCCCGGATCACCTCAGCCAACATATCGCGCCACGATCTTGCCTGTTGCATGGCGGCCTGCTCTTAAATAATCGACGCGATTTATTGCGTCCCTACAATTGCACATCATCTGCCCCGCCCCAACGACATAATAATGGATAAAGAGTGCATGAATGAACAATTCGGTTTACTGCCTCAAAGGATAACGTATAAAACGCATCAAGTCAACAGTTTCTGGCACATTATGGCAATGGACGCAATAAATCGCGTCTCTACCCCTTCTCACCAACGCCTGGGGACACTACAATGATATTAAAGGATTAAAAAATCAGGCAAAACGATACAGCGGAGGACGAATATATGCACATCGTGACGGTTGACGAAATGCGCGAACTGGAGACGGGGGCAGATCATCTTTATGGTTTAAGCTCACCCACGCTGATGGAGAACGCGGGGAAAAGCGCTGCAGAAATTCTGGCCCAGCATATCCGTCGCCAGCGTTCGGTGAAGGATACGGAGTTTCTGATACTGGTTGGTCCGGGCAATAACGGGGGCGACGGCCTTGTTATGGGACGCTACCTGCAAAAATGGGGCGGTGCAGTAAGCGCTTACCACTGGAAAGAGCAGCGCTTGAGCATCGCTGGACAGGAGGACAGGATGGTACCCGAAGAGGAGACGGCAGCCAGGCTCGAAGAGGTTTTTCAACGGGCCTCGTATATTCTAGATGCGCTGCTGGGTACCGGGCGTTCGCGGCCACTGCCCGATAGTATGCGCAGCCTGCTAGGTCGCGCAAGACAGGAGCGGGATAAGCGCGATACATTGCGCATTGTGGCTGTTGATCTGCCAACAGGCATGAACGCCGACACAGGAGAAGTCGATCCAGGCACAATTCCTGCCGATATCACGATAACCCTGGCCTGCCCGAAGCAGGGCTTCTTCTTCTTTCCGGGGCGTGGCTATATGGGTGAACTCTACGTGGGCGACATCGGACTGCCTGCCGAGTTGGAGCAGCGCCTGCAAACGGAGATGCTGACGGGAAAACTGGTACATAACCTGCTGCCGCCGCGCCCGCTGGATAGCAACAAAGGCACTTTTGGCAAAGCGATGTTGTTTTGCGGTTCACCTCCTTACCCTGGTTCGGCCTTCCTGGGTGGAACCGCGGCGGGACGCATAGGCGCAGGATTGGTGACATTGGCGGTGACAGAACGCATGCAGCCGATCTATGCCAGCGCCATGCACGAGGTAACCTTCGCGCTTTTACCGGATGAACCGGCGGAGAGTTTCCAACAATCGTCCGCGCTCATCAAGAGCCTTGACGGGTACCGCGTCTTGTTGATGGGACCGGGGCTGGGTCAATCTGCTTACACGCGCGAAGTCATGCTCCAGATACTGGAACACCTGCGGACTTTGCCAGACGAGCAGCGCCCGCACCTGGTGATTGACGCCGACGGACTCAACAATCTCTCGGCGTTAGAACACTGGTGGACGCTGTTGCCTGCCGGCACGGTGATCACACCGCATCCCGGCGAAATGGGGCGTCTGTGTGGTGGGCTGAAGGTGTCGGGCGGCAGCATAGATCGACTGGCGCTGGCGCGCAGCAAAGCCAGAGAATGGCAGGTGACGCTTGTCCTCAAAGGGGCCTGCACGATAATCGCGAACCCCGATGGTCGCACGCGCATCAACTGGCTGGCAAATCCGGCGCTGGCGACGGCGGGTACTGGCGATGTGCTGGCCGGAATGGTCGCAGGCTTACTGGCGCAGCAGGTTGAGCCGTTCGACGCGGCCAGCGCCGCCGTTTACCTGCACACCGCCGCCGCCGAACTGGTCAGCGCCGAGATCGGGCACGCGGGCTTACTGGCATCCGACCTGCTGGCAAAGATACCACGCGCCATGCTGAAAGGGCATGCATAGTGAAACAACGCCTGATGATTTTTAACGATCAAAAACGGGAATGTCATTCTGAGCGCAGCGAAGAATGACAGCTCACTCCCGATCCTGGTTGGTAATATTCATCAGGAGCAAGGGAGATGCCATTAAATACGCGCCAGTAATACCTGCAAACCCCACAAAACAGCCATGCCCACAACAATGGTTAGGAGAACGTTGCGCGTGCGCCAGGCAACGATAGCAGCAAGAATGCCCGCGATCCAGCGCGGATTCGCCAGCGAGAAATCGAGCGTGTTGCCGCGCAGGAAAAGTTGGGGCAAGATGATGGCCGGGAGTACGGCGATTGGCACAAAACGCAACGCTTTCAGCAGAAACGCGGGCATTTCCTTTGTCCCCAACAGTCCGATAAACGACAAACGAATAGCATAGGTGATTACCCCAATACAGAGAAACATCAGCCAGAGGGTCAATCCTCACCATCCTTCACTGCCCAACGCTTAGTTTCAAGGGATTCAAGCAGCAGGCCGGCAGCCATGCCAGTAAGCGTTGCGACAATTAATCCTAGATTGAGCGGCAAACCAACTGCCAGCACCGCGACAACTCCTGCTGTTCCTGCTGCTGCCCATTCAGCGCGTGTCTTGAGCGCCGGAACGACGAGCGCAATAAACGTGAGCGGCAAAGTAAAATCCAGCGACCAGCTCGCAGGAACGTTAGCGCCAAGTAAGATGCCAATGGCAGTGCCTAACTGCCAGATACTCCAGAGCATCAATCCTGCCCCAAAAAAATACCAGTGTTTGGGCGCGTGTCCGGGCGCGATAATTTGGGCCTCGGGCGCGATAAATCTGGCCCCGACGTCGGGTTGGCGATAGTGGGTGATGGTAACGGCGTAGGCTTCGTCGGTCAGGAGGTATGCAAGCAGCATCTGCAAGCGCAGCGGCAGTCGCTTCAGATAAGGAGCAAGCGATGCGCTGTAGAGGGCGTGGCGCAGATTAAGCAGGCATGCCGTGAGGATGATGATGGCCACCGGCGTACCGGCGCTGATGAGCTGAACGGTCACAAACTGAGCTGAACCGGCGAAGACAATGAACGACATGGCCTGCGCTGCAATGGCAGGAATGCCTGCGCTGCGCGCTGCTACTCCGTAAATGAGTGCAAAGGGTACTACGCCCAGCAGGATAGGAAGTATATCTTTGATGCCGCTGAAAAACTCGGAACGTTTTGATGTCATACTATTATTTTATCAACGCCATTATCCAGGGATAAAGAAAAAAACTACACAGGCCATAATATATACGGCGAGAAGTTGCGCGCCGGCCAGCCAGGTGGTTTCCCCGTCCAGGCTGACGAACGCGAAGAGGATGGTTGCCAGGCCAAGCACCGCCAGTTCGAGTGGCTGCAAGACCAGATTGAGCGGCGTGGCATAAAACAGGCTGATAAGCACCAGCAGCGGCGCGACAAAGGTTGCAACCTGGATGGATGAGCCGGCCGCGATAGCCATGCTGAGGTCGATGCGATCGCGCAGCGCGATATACACGGCGCTCGAATGCTCGGCGGCGTTGCCCACGATGGGAATGATGACCAGGCCGATGAAGACGGGAGACCAGCCAATCTGCCGGGTGACGGGCACAATCGCGCCAACCAGCAATTCGCTATTTATGGCGGTGCCGATCGTCGCTAATAACAGCAAGCCTACCGCCAACCAGACGTTAGGAGGTCGCTGCCTGGCCGGCTTACGGAGATCAACATAGCCGGTTGACGCTTCCGCTTCTTCCCCATTTTGTTCAGGCGATTCCTGAACCAGCGCGCGCGCCTTGCCCAGCCGTTTCGGGCCGCGTCGCTGCGAACGGACGTGGAAGATGTGCCAGGCAAGATACATACCATAGACGAGCAACAGGATGATAGAAGTAGCCACGCTGATCGATTGCACGCGCCGGGGATCCGGGACGAGCAATGCGCCTGCCGTAGGGATAAGAAAGCCTGCCACAGACAGGGCCATCATGGCAGCATATTGCCCGGCATCGCGCGCATTAAAGTATTGTTTGCCCCAGCGCCATCCTCCCAGCGCCAGCGAGCTTCCAAGCACGAGCAGCGCATTGCCAATGATTGAGCCGGTGATGGAGGCCTTGACAACCGAGATGAGACCCTGTTGCAAAGCAAAAATGCCGATGATAATTTCAGGAGCATTGCCAAACGTGGCATTGAGCAAGCCCCCTGAGATAGGGCCAACGTAATATTCAAGGTCCTCGGTAGCGCTGCCAATCAAGCCTGCCAGGGGGATCAAGGCGATAGCTGAACAAATAAAAATGACCAGTTCTTGCTTCGTTCCCCCCACCAACTGGATGATAGGCGCAACAACGGCCATTATGAGAAAATAATAAAGCCAACGAGGCATAACTTCCTCATACAACAGGCAGGCAAGCCGGGTTCACCGGGACATGAGGGGGTTCGCCGCCCTGTCTTATTATTCGACTGTGGCTGCTGCCGCGCTTTCTACAGCCGGACTTTGCTCATTCGCATCAATGACATTGACGGTGATTTTTGGCTGAAGTTTCGAGGCAATTTTCACAGGAACCATGTAGGTGCCAACCGCGCGGATGGGATCGGGCATTTCGATCAGGCGGCGATCAATGGTAATCCCTTCGCTTTCACGCAGACCGGCGGCGATGTCCTGGCTGGTGATTGAACCATACAGGCGTCCCTGCTTGCCCACACGCGCCTTGAAAGTCAGGGTGATATTGCCGAGTTGCTCGGCCTGCTGCTTATTGGCTTCTTCCAGCTTCTCCTTCTTGCGTTTCTCGGCTGCGATACGCTGCTGGTGATTTGCTAAGAGGGAGGGAGTTGCGCCCGCGGCCAGGCGGCGCGGCAACAAATAATTGCGAGCGTAGCCATTGGCAACATCCTTCAGGTCGCCGGCCTTGCCCAGATTATCAACATCTTGTAAGAGAATAACTTTCATGTTCGTTCGCTCCTCATGTGGGGATTGGGGTCAGGGTAAGCCTGTTTCCTGGACGACCGCAAGGATCTCGCTACGCAGTAGTCCCCCTACCCTGTACGAAATTGCCAGGGCGACCGCAAGGGTCGCCCCTACCATATACGAAATTGATACGGGTGCTAGTATACACCCTGCATGTTTTGAACGCAAGTTTTTCCGGGGACATGGTTCCACCACAAAGCGGGGGCCGGGAGCCAGGGCGACCGCAAGGGTCGCCCCTACCATAAACGGGGATGCTGACCCCCGATTTAAGGAAGCCGAGAAGCGCTGGCCTTTTATGCCTTCCCGGCGGTGATGCACCGCTCCATGCGCAGCACCAATGCCATTGAAAGCCTGTTAAGCAATGTGCGCCAGCGCACCGGCCAAATCGACGCCTTCACCACCGCGCATGAGCTACCTGACCATTGTGCGGGCGGTGATGCAGGATATGCGCCTGCCCAAGATTCCGCCGGCTCATCGCAGAAGCGGGAGAAGTCGAGGCAAACCAGCAGTTATGATGACTTTATCGCTTGTTTGTTGAGCACATATTGTACCGAGGGGCTGACTGCCTTATCCGTGCGGTGAATACAGCCATACCAGCAGCACGGTCGGCGCATACCCTCTTTGAGTTCCGTGCGC
>DATGGW010000026.1:0-2055 GCA_035308345.1 Ktedonobacteraceae bacterium
CCTTATACGTTAATATTGATCCAGACCCTCTCGACAAGGGGCCGGTGCCAGGAGTAGACTGGCACCAGGATCGTCATCTGTGCCGGGGAAAGGCTCTGGTTTCCACACGGCTTTCATGCGGGACCGTGTGTGCCAATTTCCTACAGAGTAGCACAAAAAGCGGGAAGAAGTCACCCTCATAGCGAGAACGGTGCATTTCATTCTCTGCATGGAGCTCGCCTCCCTCTCCCCCATGGAGCGCGCCCGGCCAGCCGCATCCGCGGGATGAGCAAGGCAGCTGATCGCGCTTGGGGGAGCGCGGGGAGAACCCCCAGCGCAAAACTTTGACGCGCACCCCCTCAGCCAGAGTTTCTTGTCAATCAGATCGAAAAGATGTAGACTAAAAGGCGATCAATCGAACAAGCAGCATCAGATACTCACATGGTACACTATACAAGAGTATGCTTTTCACAAAGTATCTCTAAGCGGGTAAGCAGTTTATCTAGAAATGCGAGGCGTTAGCCATGCCGGGCAAAGGTTCTCTTACCACAATAGTGACGGAAGAGGATGTGCGAAGCCTGGTAGCGCAGGCTTGCGATTCTCTCCTGCTCGATGCGAAGCGCGTGCTGGTGATTATTCCAGATGGAACGCGCACCGCGCCTATCCCGCTGGTTTTTCGATTGTTGTACGAGCAACTTGGACAGCGCGTGGCGCGCTTAGACTACTTGATTGCACTCGGTACGCATGCGCCTATGTCGGAGGAGGCTATCAGCCGCCTGGTGGGCGCGACTGCCCAGGAACGCGGGCAGCGTTACCCCGTTGCGCGTATCTTCAACCACGCCTGGAATGATCCGCAGGCGCTGCGCACCACCGGCGTAATCTCGCGCGCGGAGGCTGCTTCTCTCACGGGTGGATTGCTGGTGGACGAGGTACCCGTTACGCTCAATCGCATGATCTTCGACTATGACCAGCTTATCATCTGCGGGCCGGTCTTTCCCCACGAGGTGGCGGGCTTCTCCGGCGGCGCGAAATACCTGTTTCCTGGCATTGCCGGACCGGACATCATCAACTTTACGCACTGGCTGGGCGCGCTCGTCACGAGCATGCACACCATCGGGGTGAAGGACACTCCTGTGCGGCGCGTCATCCAGCGCGCGGCTGAGTTTGTCACAACGCCGGTGTTGTATATAGCGCCGGTACTCAAAGGCGAGCAGTTGCACGGCCTGTATATTGGGGATTGTAACGAGGCGTGGAGCCAGGCCGTCGATCTCTCTGCGCAGTTGAATATCATCAGCGTGCCGCGTCCTTTCAAACGCGTGCTCTCCATACCTGCCGCGCATTACGATGACCTGTGGACGGCAGGCAAAGCCATGTACAAGACCGAACCGGCCATCGCCGACGGCGGCGAAGTCATTATATACGCGCCGCATATAACCGAGATTTCTTATACGCACGGCAAACTTATCGACCAGGTAGGCTACCATGTGCGCGACTACTTCCTGAAGCAGTGGGAGCGATTCAAGGATATGCCGGGGAGCATATTGGCGCATAGTACACATGTCAAAGGGATAGGGACTTACGATGCTGCAACCGGCGTTGAAACGCCGCGTATCCAGGTCACGCTGGCGACAGGCATTCCTGAAGAACGCTGCCTGTGCGTCAATCTCGGCTACCGCGATTACCGCAAGATTGATCCACAGGACTGGGCGAATCGCGAAGATGAGGGCATTTTACTGGTGCCGCGCGCTGGGGAGATGCTGTACCGGGCGAATGAAATATGATTTCTGATGGTTTTTACTGATCAAGATCGGGAGTGAGCTGTCATTCTTCGCTGCGCTCAGAATGACAGGGCCGATTTTGATGGTAAATGTTCATTAGGGACAGGAACCGACTTTTTCACGCTATTACCCTATTCGGTTGTCAAAGTTCAACAGGACGAAGACGCCTATTACCGATCCTGGTTGATAATGTTCCTCAGAACCGGACGACAGCGGTTTCGTCAATATGAGGTATTGGAGAGAAAGGCAGAAGATGGAGATACATAGCTCGCCTGCTGTACAACGAATCATCGCAGAA
>DATGGW010000027.1:0-9675 GCA_035308345.1 Ktedonobacteraceae bacterium
GAGTCTCGTGTTCACAAGCTGCAACAGTTCTTGTTGCACATCAGCACATCGGGCATCAGTTGCGTCTATCAGTAATGTCTTTGCCTCAGTCAGAGGAACTCCCAGGTAGCGGATACGACGCATTAAGATGAGGCGGTTCACATCGGCCATGCTGTAGCGACGGTACGAATTTGCACCACGCAATGGAGAGGGTAATAAACCAATACTTTCATAATAGCAAATAGTCTTTGCGTTTATCCCTGTCAGGTGGGCTACTTGGCTAAGGTCAACTCTTCTGAGGAAGCTGGAACACGTTGCTTATTATCTGGTGTTATGTCTATCTTCATCTCTCTTCGTACCTCCTGAAAAGAACTATACACCTTCCCATCGCTGGAAGGTCAAGGCATTCAGAAAGCAAATAGCAACGACTCGAAATATTTCTCATGTCGCAGAATGCACAAATCCCGACACCAGCCTCACAACCGCTTAAATGCCCGAACAATCCCTCAAAAAAGTAGCCCATAGGAAACAGCAGCAGGCACAGCAGACCACCCATCGTAGACAGGGCTCATAGTGCTCTGGCACTTTTCCCCCATCATACAGAATTATTACCTCCTGTATTCTCAAGCAAAGTACACATCTCGCAACCACAACGAACTCGGCAGCAGTTCACTACCGAGTTCCTCGACTGTCAAATGGAAAGGGCGAAAGAGCTTACTAACTAGCTTGCCCTGGCGCAGGTACAGCGCCCAGTTGTTGTAACATGCCGAGATTGTCGAAGTTCGTCCACGTCTGGACGACCTTGCCGTCAACTATGCGGATGATCGTGATCCCCGTGATGGTCGCAGACTTATGAGTCGCAGGCAAGCCAAATAAACTTCCGGTATTGGTGCCATGTGAAGTCCAGCGAGTTACCACCATCTCCCCTTCGGCAACCTGATCCTCAATCGTGGTGCGTAAATCGGGAAAGGCTGCGAAGTAGGCCGAGCCGAAGAGTTTGAACCCTTCTAGGCCAGATGGCAATCCAGGAGGGCTGCCAGGATTGTAGCGAACATGGCTGGCAGCCATAAGCTCATCAGCTACTGCCAGGTTCTTCTGATCCCAGATCTCCTGAATGAAACGACGAGCGAGCGCCTTGTTGTCTTCGGTTGACATCGTAACTACTCCTTTCTGTGTGTTGCATCCTTTTTAGAAAGCATGATACGAAACTGAGAGAGACAATGGGAGTTGACAAAAAACGACGTGACGAGCAGAGATCGCGGTATCTATCAGCGAGTATACTTGAAAACCACAACCTATACAACAAACGAACCGTTTTCTCTTGCGCCGCTGTGGTTTCTGATCTTCCTGCTTACTTGTGGGCATACATGAGAACACAAGGGGGGCGCAGCACTCAAAATCTCCCTCCTGCTCAGTTGGAGAAGTGGGGCCACACCACTTTCTGTGGTATGCTTTTTCCTGGAATAATATCAAATGGAGAACCGTCGAAAAGATCAGGGAGAAGATATGCCAGCACAGATCACCAAACCCATACACGCCCTCGGCGTCTTGACGGGCGGCGGCGACGTACCGGGACTGAACGCAGCTATAAAGGCGCTTGTCTACCGCGCCTCATCAATGGATATCTCCATCACCGGCTTACGCGCCGGGTGGGCAGGCATCACTTTTATCGACCGCTCGCGCAGTCGCGACGAACTTATCTTCGATCCAAATATACCGCAGACCTGGGAAAACAACTATCTCATGCCCCTCAACCGGCTGAATACGCGCACCATCGACAGGATGGGCGGCACCATCCTGCAATCCACGCGTACTAACCCGGCGCGCATAAGGGTGGGAGATTTACCGTCGCACCTCGCGAGGTATAGACAGGGACACACGCCCGATGAGCGCGTTGACCTGACTGAGGAAGTACTGAACAACCTGGATTTTCTGGGATTGGACGGCCTGGTTGTTATCGGCGGAGACGACACATTGAGTTACGGCGCTGTGCTCTCTGCCAGAGGCGTACCCGTGTGGGGCATTCCTAAGACAATGGATAACGACGTGCCGGGCACCGAATACTGCATTGGCTTTCAAACGGCCATCAGCCGGGCAGCGGAATTTATCAATCGCATTCGCTCGACGGCAGGGTCGCACAGCGAAACCGTGCTCTTCCGCATGTTCGGGCGCGATGCAGGTTTCACCGCGCTCGAAACAGCCGTTGTTACCTGGGCGGACCGCTGCCTGATTCCAGAGGTTCCCTCAGACATCGACACGCTGACCGGGCTTGTGCTTGAGGACCGGCGCAACCCACGCAACTACTCGACCATTGTGCTTTCCGAAGGCGCGAATCTGGGCGTGCCGCTGCCAGAAACCGGGCAGCCGGATGCCTACGGGCATCGTAAAAAAGCCAACATCGCCGAGTTCCTGGCAGATCAACTCGCTTCGCGCCTGCCTGGTATTCGCTTTTTGCCCATAGACCTGACCTATTTTTTGCGCAGCGGCGAGCCAGAGGTGTACGACAAACACATGGCGATCTACTACTCTAACGTGGTAATGAGCCTGGTTGAACAAGGAACGCACGGCGTCATCGCGGCTTATCGCGACGGAGCATTCATCTTCACCGATATTCCTGGCAAGAATTGGCCCGCGCGCCGTGTGAATCCCGCCGACTATCACCCGACGCGCTACCGCCCGCGCTTCGAGCATATCACAGGAGTGTATCGACCGCAGGGATAAGGCACACCTATCGTTGTACGCGCTTCAACGATGGCTCAGGCATCTTTCTCATATTTTATCAGCCGCATCACTCCCAGCAGTATACACAACAACGCCACCTGTGAATAAAAGAAGCTTGCTTCTCTATTTGAGAACTTAACTGAAGTACTCAGCACCACATGTGCGAGGAAAAAGTTGTTAGCATTGACGCCTCCATTTGCAATATTCAGGAGCAGCAGGATAATTGGGACAACCCCGAAAAGAAAGGTCGGGCCTGGAGCAGCGCGCCAGCATGATGGGCGTATCCACCACACCAGCGCGCTCAGCATCAATGCGACAGTAGCAATACTATTTTCTAGCCCGTACAACGATCGATTTGACCATAGCAAAAACAGGGGTGCGAGCAGCGCTACTCCAATCAGGGGAGCCAGGCCAAGAAACCAGGCATCCCAGCGATCCGAAGGTAAACGATCTACAGATAGGCAAATATAAAAGCCAAGAAGCGCCAGGCAAGTAACCACGTTTACATCAGCCAGTATTGATATTTTGGACATGTCAGGTATGTCTTGAATTAGCAGGTTGATAGCCATAAAAATTGTCCATATCAGGCCAAATATCGCTCCATAAAGTATCCAGCGCGAGCTAACCACCATCAGCAGGAGTATCAAGCAAAATCCAATCAGGACTATGTGTCCCAGAAAAACCCACTCTCCTGTAATCCAGTTTACCAACCAGGCCTGCGTAAAGATGCTTTCCAGGCTTAATCCAGGCACAAGCGTCAAAACAAATAGAATGATAAAGCGCGGCGTCCAGATCACCAGCGGTGCAGGGCCTGTTTCCCCATCTGTGGGTACAGCCATCACACCTGCCTCGTCCTGCTGGTCGATCACGAGCGGCGGCATCTCAGCCTGGTCGCCATCCTGCCGCGCGGCGTGTTCCAGGACGTGTTCTACTAATGGAATGCTTTGATCTGTACCGGCCTGCTCTGAATCCATGCAAACTGCCCACACATTGATATTGATTGTTATTAACGATGGAACCCTCGCGAAACATCTTACACCATCAGGGACATTTGAGCAATCGCTCTGCGTACTGGCACCCTCAGCGCACATCCAGGTATTTGCGCTGCAAGCGCTCTGGCGAGACGCCAAATTTGTAGAGCGCGCGCAGGTACCACATGAAAAGCACGCTGCGCGCCAGGCCAACTTTCTGATGGCGTCTCGCCGAGGTCGTGACATACTGGGGCAACAGCACCACCCTGCCAATTTTGCGCAGGCGCGCCCTGATTTCCAGGTCTTCCATCAAAGCCATATCGGGGAAACCGCCGATGGCCCTGAAGCTGTCGGCGCGCACGAAATACCCCTGGTCGCCCGTGAAAATGCCCTGCCAACGCGAGCGCAGATTCGTAGCATTCGCAACCAATCGATACGCCAGCCTGTCACAGTTAAAACACAGGCGAAATGCGCCGCCCACAACTCCAGGCGAAGCGCAGGCATGTTCAATCGCCATAAAAGCATCATCCGGCAGCATGGTATCGGCATGCAGGAAGATAAACATGTCACCTGTGGCCACAGCCGCGCCATTGTTCATCTGCGCAGCTCGTCCGCGCTGCGAATGCACGACGCGCCCAAAACGCAGCCCGATGGCGACAGTCTGATCCACACTGCCTCCATCTACCAACAGCAATTCGCAATCATGCACGGCGCATACCCGTGCCAGACGACAAAGTTGCTGTTCAAGCACCGCCTCTTCGTTCAGCACAGGCATGATGATCGAGAAACGCATCTGGGGTCTCCTGAATTACATCTTTGAGAAATGTGAGTACCAGGGTGACCGCAAGGGTCCCACCCCTACAATGAACGCTCTCAGCAAGTCGAATGCATAGTCATTGTAAGGGCGGGAGTGGAGCGGATGTGGAGCGGAGACCCTTGCGGTCGCCCTGGAGGTTGTCTGTCACATTCGTCCAGGTTATATTGTCAAAGTTTTTATAGAGCGCCGTGTGGGCAACGGCACAAAGGCGCTCTCCTGGGCGTGCGGCTGTGCCGGGCGCATCCTGGCATTGAGGGCGCAGAACGACATTACCCCCCGCGGCGAGGCATTGTGGAAGCAGCAGCGTTCGACGCGGCTCATGTCAATATCGCTCTCGTCCATGAACGGCTTGACGAAGAGCGTCAACGTCTTGCGGCTGGTCCAGAACGACGGGTCGGTGCCGATGTGCGGCCACAAAGTCTTCATTAGTTTGAGACTCCCGCCAATGTTGGTGACGATTTGCGGCAGAATGGCGGCTCGCCCGCGTGTCAGCATACGCAGCGTCATATTCGGGCGCGGCCCCATCACGTCCATGAACTCCCTGAGCGTAAAACTGGGGGCGATAGGTTTGTAACCCTCTTTAGTGTATTTGAGCAGCGAGAAGGCATTGCAAAGCGGCGAACCTTCGCCAACCGGGAAGAATAAATCCTGCGAGAAACCCGTCTGCTCCTCGATCAGTTTGAGAATTTCGGGCATGCGCAGCTTACGCGGCACGCGAGCTTCCCGCGAGGCGCGGCCATCGCTATTGCCATCGCCGGTGATATATGCATCGCTATTGTCAACCTCGAAACGCCCGAATGGGGTAGCAGCCTGAAACGCAATGGCGCACACAGTATCGGGATGTTGCCAGGCGAAGTGAATGATCTGCTGCACCTGGTCGGTGTTCAAACCATCATAAAGCGAAACGGCCAGCGTCGAGGGCAGCTTGACACGCTCAAGGGCCGCCACAGCCTTGACGCGCACATCCCACAAATCTTCACCGCGCAATTTCTGAATATCCTCCGGGCGCGTGCTGTCGAATTGCAGGTAAACCGAGGTGAAGCCCCATTTGACCAGCTTTTCGGCAAAATCAGCTTCGCGTGCCAGGCGAATACCGTTGCTCACCATCTCAAGCTGACCAAACCCCTTGCGTTTGACTATAGCCGCGATTTGATCCAGGTCCTTGCGCACAGAAGGCTCGCCGCCGGAGATTTGCAGCGAGATACCCTTACCCTCGACGGCGATCAGTTGATCGAGGCGGGTTTCGATCTCTTCCAGCGAGTAATCGCGCTCAGATGGGCTGGAATAGGCATAACACATAGGGCAGGTAAGGTTACAGCGTTCGGTTACCTCCAGAATTACCAACCCCGCCGGCTTGCGCAGTGGAAAAGGAGAAAGGCCCCTGGAAATATCAGTATCGCCACCATCGCTGTAGCGCGCTATCATGACTTTCTCTACATCAAACGACTTACGGTAAAACGCCGCGTGAAAACCCAGGTCGGTATCGACGACCCCATGAGTGGAACACCTGCGCGTGAAAAACACTTGCTCGTGCTCGCGTACTTCGTAGGTTGCCGGGACAATCTCGCCACAGGTGGAACAAATACTGCGTGTGTGCTTGAGGATTTCGGCCAAGTTAATACTCTTTTCGTGATTGACACCAAAGATGATGAATTGTATTATACCCAATCTTTTCTCAAAAAGAAATCATTGCTTGTAGAATAAAACACCTCGGAAAGCAGGTTCTTTCTTGCTTTCCGAGGTGTTGCCAACGCCATCAATCTCCCCAAAGACTGACGGCTAACTTTGATTACGAGGATTTGTAGGATTGTTTACCGTGACCCCATCAGGAGCCTGTGTGTATGGCGGCTGCTCATAAGCGAGTGTCTGTTCAGCTTCTCTCTTAGCTGATAGCGCCTCTTCTTTGCTCTTCTGCGCGCTCACCTGCGCGGCGGCAACTGTCACTGAACTCTCGCCGCGAGCCAGGTAGCGACGGGCCGCATCCTGTCCGCCCAGACCAAAGGCCAGGCCAAATGCAATAGCTACCGCGGCAACCAGAGCTCCAAAGAGTTCATTGATAAGCGCAGGAGTAATCTGCAACTGCTCAAGCGCGATAAGGGCCGCGAAGCCAATAATAGCCCAGCGAGCGATCCCGGCAAGTACACCCGGGCTGCCAATTTTCGCTGTTGCTACTGCGCCGCGCACAAGATCAGCTACGAAAGTAGCTGCCAGTGTACCCAGGAACAGCACCAGGATAGCTACAAACACGTTCGGGATGTAGGCGACCAGGGTGTTCAGAATATTACTGACCGCCGGTAAGCCAAGCGCGTCTGCCGCTGGAATCAGGAAAATCAGCAGGATGAACCAGTACACAATCTTTCCCAGTACCCCGGCCGGATCCAGCGTGATGCCCATGCGCTGCTCAAAGCGTGACAGGCCAATACGGTTGGCCATACGATCAAATCCAACCTTGCGCAACAGGAAGGTCAGGGCCTTACTTACTGCCCAGGCAATAATTAAGCCGACGACCAGTATGATGATAAAGCCAACCAACCGTGGGATGAATGTCAATATGAGCTTGACAGCATCGTTCAGGGCATTGACGATTGATACTCCTATGTTTTCCATAAAGCCTGATCTCCTTTAATGTTCCGATGTTCGTCTTGTTACGCAAAAAGGGCTTATGCACCTTCTGACAAAGCATAACTAAAGAGATATTAGACTTCAAGTCAACAATAAAAGGCTAAGTGTACTTTAAGGTAATACTAATACTAAGTTAATTTTATAAAAACACTACAATCAGTCGAATGGTGATCCCAGGGATTGCATGGCCTGCTTGCGCAGCGATTGCAGAGCATTGCTAAAACGCACGGGATACGGCTCGTCCATAGTGAGCGCGTGATAGCGTTGGGGCAGCGCCTGCAGGTTCTGCTGCGCCAGCTCGCGTATCTCAGAGAGCGGCGGCAGGCTGCCGGGTATCATTTCGCCGCTGCGCATGACGGGGCGCAGCATACGATGGTAGTTATCCGGGCGCGGCTCCTGCGCCAGTTGCACGATATCTTCTTCCCAGTTTGGGTGGCGATAGATTTCTTTTTTTCCAGGCCAGGTCGATTTTGCGCCCGCGATCTTCACTTTAGGAAACTCGTTGCCCTCTTCGTCCACGTGCCAGACCTCTTTATAGACCGCGCCAAGCGCCCCGCCCTCGATGCCGCGCTCCGCCGACCCCGCGCCGCTGCCTAGAGCCGTGCCGACGCCAAACGAGTCGATGGCCGCGCCCGCCTTCAGCAGATCCTCTATTTTCCACTCGTCAAGGTCGCCGCTGGCAAGGATACGCACATGATCCAGGCCAGCCTTATCCAGTTGCTCGCGAATATAGAGGCTATCCGCGACGAAATCACCGCTGTCCAGGCGCACAGCCGCCAGTGTATGACCAAGCGACTCCTGCGAACGCAGCGCAACCTCAATGGCGGTATGAATAGCCTGGCGTGGATCATAGGTATCGAGCAGCAGGGTATAGCGATTATAGGCATCCGCGATGGCCTCAAACGCCTCTTTTTCGGTCGGGAAGAGTTCAATCAGGGCATGCGGGACCGTGCCTGTGGCGGGAAGTCGATACTCATATGCGGCATTGAGTAACGAAGTGCTGGCACATCCTCCGATATAGGCCGCGCGCGCTACAGTTAACGGTTCCTGCGCGCGGCGAAAGGCAAATTCCGCCACGCGCCGCTTAATCCCTCCCTGTTCGGCAGCGTAAACGATACGCGAAGCCTTAGTAGCAATCAAAGTAGACAGGTTAATGGCGCTGAGCAAGCCAGCCTCCAGCAGGATCGCTTCGCGAAATGGCGCAGTGACACGCAGGATCGGCTCATTTGGGAATGCAATCGACCCTTCAGGAATGGCGAGAATCTCACCCGTAAAACGCAGGTTAGCCAGATCATCCAAAAATGCGGAGTCATAGTCGCGGATTTGCGCCAGGAAACGCAGGTCTTCAGGAGTGTAACGGAAGGATTGGGCAAACTCAAGGGCATTTTCTATACCCGCCACCAACAGATACGCGCCGCCAAAGAGAGCAATGCGCGTGTAGAGATCAAATGTGGTCATACCGTTGCGCCCCGCGCGCCAGGACACAAAGGCCGAATCGGGATGATAAAGATCCGTCATTAGCCCTGCATGAATACTCGGCGCTCTACGATACATACTACCTCCTGCATAGCTGATAATGTATAGTTAGTGTAAATTGTACCATATCTTACGCAATAAATTTGCCAGGGCGACCGCAAGGGTCGCCCTGGAAGCTCAACACCCGCCGCTAGCAATCATTCACAAACCCTGATTCACAGGCCCTGTAACATTGACATGGCTATTTGTGTATGATACGCTCTATTTGGTCACCACTCTTTTTCCCAGGGGTGAAGTGTCGCCAGGCGCTGTAGGTAATCGTCCTATCTGAGTGTGACATCCTGACGTATCTATCATTAGACATTACGACGTTTCCTGGAGTTATTATTCGTGATAGGTAGGCAAACAACTCGTTGTTTGTCGCATCCCCGTTTCCTGAACCGAAAGGAGTTTACAGGTTACGGCGAAGACCTTTTTCACTTTATACAGAAGGAGGCTTAAGGCGTATTTAAGGAATATACACCGCGCAAGCGGCGCGATGTGCTGTAAGGTCTTTGCAGGGAGCAAGGTTCCTGAAGCATACCTGTAAAGATGGTACAGAAACGATGATGTTTGCACACATTTATCAAGGAAGGTAGGTACCATTTTGACGATGAAGCGCGAAATCACCGTAACAGTGAATGGCGAGCAACACCATTCATCTGTCGAACCGCGAATGTTGCTGGTACACTATTTGCGAGAGGAATTAGACCTCACCGGAACCCACATTGGTTGCGATACCTCGCAATGCGGCGCATGCGTCGTCCACCTCAATGGCGAAGCCGTCAAATCATGCACTCTCCTGGCAGTACAGGCTGACGGCAGCGAAATCACCACCATTGAAGGACTGGCGTCAGACGGCAGCCTGCACCCCATCCAGGAAGGCTTCTGGGAGAAACATGGTCTGCAATGCGGCTTCTGCACCCCCGGCATGATTATGGCCTCAGCCGAACTCCTGAAGAACAACCCCAACCCCACCGAAGCTGAGATCCGCAAAGCGCTCGAAGGCAATATCTGCCGCTGCACGGGCTACCAGAATATCGTGCGCGC
>DATGGW010000028.1:0-32572 GCA_035308345.1 Ktedonobacteraceae bacterium
CGGGCGTGGATACCGGCCCCGTACTCTTGAAGCGAACCATTACGATTGCAGAAGATGATACGACGGGCAGTCTGACAGGGAAACTGGCGCTACTGGGCGCAAACGCGCTGCTGGAAGCTCTGCCGCTGTGGATCGCAGGCGACCTGAAACCGCAGCCGCAGGATGAGCGGCAGGCGTCCTACACGCGTATGCTGCGCAAAGAGGACGGCGAAATCGCCTGGAATCGTGCGGCGGCTGTCATCGCACGCGAAGTGCGAGCGTACTCGCCCTGGCCCGGTTCCTATACTATATGGCGCGGTAAGCTGCTGAAGATCGTAGCAGCGCATGCGTGGGCAACAGGAGCAGAAGAGATGGAGAAAAATATGCCCGCCGGTACTGTTATGCGACACAGGGAAGCAGGAGAAACCTCAATACAGGTGGTGACGGGCGCGGGAATGCTAGCGATAGACAGCCTGCAACTGGAAGGCAAAAAAGCCATGAGCGCGGAGGAATTTTTGCGCGGTTACCAGCAGATTGTGGGGGACCTGCTTGGGAATCCGTAGGGGCGAGCCCTTGTGGTCGCCCGCGTCCCTTTGGTGGACACCTACAAGGGGCAATCCATTGCAAATAAGATGGGAGCCGGGTAGGGGCCCGATTTATCGCGCCCGCGGGGGGAAAGCCCCACCCATCGGGCGCGATAAATCGGGCCCCTACTGGTTCGTACAGGGTTATCTTGCTACAGATTTTGGACGGTTTACCAACGCGACGACTACTAACAGCAAGAACAGGATGAAAAACGCGACGGCGTGCTTGACTTGCCGGTCGTCGGGTACACCATTGAACGTAAATGGATGATAAACGCCGGGAATGAAGTAAAAGACGCAGAGCGCAAGCGCGATAATGGCTACAACGATCGCGCCATAGAAAAGCAGTGGATTCTTCATGATGGATTTGAATACCTTTCTTTAAGACACTACAATCATACCAGATTGGACACGTCCATTATAACAACCTGGAGAAACTCTACAAGGAGGGCAGAGGCTGAAATACCGGGTCTATGAATGATACCGAATAGAGTTCCGCCAGGCAAAAGAGCAGAGCGACCGCAGAGGGCCGCTCTGCTCTTTACTTCTGTTTCGCCAACTAGGCGATGGCCTTAGAGCGGCTCATAAACATTCCGGCAATGCCTGCGATGAGCAGCACTATGCCCACACCCAGGGATGCCCATATGCGTATATGATGACCGTCGGGGTTGATAAGGAAGAAAACACCAGCTGCAAGAGAAATCACGCCTAAAGCAATAACTACATAGAAAATGACCGGGTTTTTCATCGTACTTGTTCCTACCTCTTCTCAGGGACGACTCTCTACGTGCGTCCAAATTATACACTCTGGCCTATCCAAAGCGCGCATCTATTGTATCAAACGTATGAACCTTGTCAAGCTGCATATATGATTCGAGCGTAGCCATTTTGGATTATTACAGGCTCAGAAAGGAATAGAGCCTGCTCTGCTCTGGAACACCGTTGCGAACAAGATAATGGCGAACAGCCCTACTGCCCAGCAGTAGTAGGCAAAGGGATAGAGCCGCCCTGTTTCAAAGTATTTCATGAGAAACCTGGTGCTGAGATAAGCGGCCACGCCGGTGATTACCATGCCGATGCCGACATATATCCAGGTCTGGGTACTGACCCCGGTAAGTTGTGGTATCTCGAGCACACCGGCTGCTGCAATCAGCGGAGTACCCAGCAAGAACGAAAACCTCGCAGCATCTTCGTGATTAAGGCGCACTCCCAGACCGGCCACCATTGATACACCAGAGCGCGAGAAACCGGGAATGAGGGCCAGCGATTGCGCCAGCCCGACAATAATAGCCTCTTTCCAGGTTAAGGAGGAGAGCGGGCGGAAACTTGCTTCCCGTTCTTTGGCACTGGCAAATTGCATCTTCTCTTCCGAGCGCAGCCGCAGGCGTTCGCCCGCGAAAAGCACCGAACCGTTGACCACCAGGAACGCGGCAGCGATTACCGGGATGGAGAATATTGTTTTGAGAGGTTTCTCCAAAATCAGTCCGATCAAGCCGGCTGGGATGACGCCGATGATGATTAGCCAGCTTTCCCACTCGACTGTGCCGGTGCGCACTTCACCCTCTTTGATGTTCTTTATGAGTGTGCGTATAATCTGCAGCCAATCTCGCCAGAAGTAAACCACCAGGGCGATACTGGTGCCGATATGCAATGCCACGATGATCGGAAGAAAAGTGGGGCTATTTAGCAAGCTGCCCCATCCCAGCAAGCCGGGAATGATGACTGTGTGTCCGGTGCTGCTGATGGGAAAGAGTTCTGTGATGCCTTGCAGCAGAGCCAGGAAAATGGTTTGCCCGATGTTTATCATAGGTTATTCACTCTCACTCTCAATGTCCCAGGTATTTTTGTTCATCTGCCTGAAATTCCGCACTGGTATTAGCATAGACGTTGTGTCCGTCAGGTTTCGACAGGAAAAAGTAATAACCTGTCGGTGTAGGGGATGCAGCCGCCTCAAGGCTGGCGAGACCAGGGCTACAGATAGGCGTGGGCGGGAAGCCCGTATGTGTGTAGGTGTTCCAGGGGCTGGTCGGTACGACCAGGCGTCCGCTGTTATTTAACGGGGTCCAGTATGTTGTAGTGCCTGATAATGAGTCACGCGCGTATTGCACGGTCGGGTCCGCATCAAGCTCGCTCACAGTTTCATTATTGGGCTTGAAGATACGATTCCAGTAGACGCTGGCCACGAGTGGGCGGTCATTGTCGAACAGCGCCTCGCGTTGCACAATCGAAGCGAGAATGACCATCGTGTAGAGCGAAAGGCGGTTTTTCTGCGCCAGGACATCCAGGTGATTTTGCTGCACTTTGTCATTAAACTCGGTCAGCAGCATATTGACAACGTCGCGAGCGGTTGCATTGACCGGCACAAGATAGGTATCGGGGAAAAGCAAACCCTCCATGCTGTCGCTTGGCGGAATAGATTTCAGGATGGGATACCTGGCGAAATCCGGGAACTTGTTTGGATGCAGCGTATAATTCAGGAAATCCTGCTCGTTAAACTTTGTCAGTGGCGGATAGGCGGGATCATTGTGCGCGAACTTTCCGGCGATCTGCTGAATGCGCCAGCCTTCCAGAATGGTCACGGGCACAGAGTCGGGTTGCGCATGCAGCAGCAGACCAATAATCTGGTCGATGGTCATGTTGGCGCTGAGGTTGTACGCCCCGGCCTGTAACTGGGTATCCAGGCCTTTAATCCTGGCCCAGATACGAAAAGCGAGCGCGTTGCGAATCAAGCCCTTAGACTGGAGGGCTTGAGCAATCTGCGCCCCGTTCTCACCGCTTTGAATCACAAAAGGTACGGTGTTTGACTGGTTGGAATTGGCAGGCTGAAAAACGTCCGTGACGGTTGTCCAGGAGAAGTATACGCCGCCAAAAATGAGGAGGCCCAGCAGGAGCACCGATATGATGGCCGCGCGTGATCCTCGTCTTTTCATGTTGTTCTATCCTCCAACTTGTTCGACAGATGATCCAGGTATTCCTGCAGGATCACGGCAGCCGCCAGCGCGTCTATCTCCTGCCGTTTGCGCCTGCGCCGCGCCGATCCTTTAGTTCTCCTACCGGCTAAGCGGGCGCGTCCCTCCTGTACTTCTTGCTCGCGTCCGGCGAGCAGGCGCTGCGCTTCAACGGTTGATAACCGCTCATCCCAGAACGTAATGGGGATGGTGATATGCTGTTTCAGGCGTTCCACAAAAGCCTGTACGCGCGCTCCCTGGGCATGTATTTGTCCATCCAGGCTGATAGGGAGTCCAACGACCAGCCCATGCGCCTCCGTCTCACGAATCAGTCGTTCAATAGCTTCCCATGTCTGTGTTTCATCGCGGGAGGCACGCAAAGTGGTATAAGGTGAGGCCAGGAACCCTGAGGCATCACTCAGGGCAACGCCTATTCTGACATCTCCTACGTCGAGCGCCATCAAACGTGTCATCTTTGCTCTCTCCGTGCGATTGAATGCATTCCTATAGCATTCTAACGAAGCAGAGGCTGTTTGTCTAGCAAATCACCAAAAATCATTATGCTTTCGTCGAGCCAGGATCTGGAAGCACGATGATATGAATGTTATCCGGGTGGAAAGGCATGATATTCAGGAAGGAAGGCGTTACTTCAATTGCGATATCCTCAACCCCGCTCGGCCCGGCGCTTCCAGCGGCGATATCGCTTTTTGCCTGGTCTACCGACTTGCCGGATAGAAACATGCTGACATCCTGTGTGTTTACCTGCTGCATGATGCGCCCGGTGGCCGACAGGGTGATGCGCATCGATGTGCCATCCTTAGAGGCGGTAACGGTGGGTTTGCCCAGGCTGATCGGCAGTTGCGTGGCAAGCACATAGGCTGTCGGGCGCATCGCCAGGGCGACCTTGTTCAATTGCGCCTGCGCCGCCGTGATGATACTGTCTGCGCGCACGACGAGCACGGTAATATGCGCGCTAAGCTGACCGCTAAAAGTTTTACTCGTCAAGGGCTTATTGACAGTTGGAACCTGGGTCAATTGCTCTTGCGCTAATGGCTGTGCGCTTCCCAGAACATCCGGCGAGGGCGTTCCCTGGATATCATCCTTATGCAATTGCTGTTTTAACCATGCTTTAAATTTGGTCTGCAATTGTTGGTGCAGCGAGGTCTTCAAGGCCTGCAAGTCGCTGTTAGTCACGGCTGGCACAGCCTTTGCGCCTCCACCGCTGAGCGCGGTAGGATTGGTTACACCCAAATTGATCTGTGATATAGGAATGTTGTTGGCCTGCGCTATCGCCGTGAGGCTGTCAGTGGGAACGACAGTGATGGTATTGGCGCCGACATTCCCGCTATTGCCAGCATTCTTGGCTTCAACAGGCACCGGACTGTACGGGATGTTCGGATCATTAGCCGGAACAACTGCCTCGGCAGTAGTTACAAACTGGATACTACCTGTGCCAGCGGTAGTAGTAAGCACTGTATGCGTTGGAATCGTCACTTGTTGTTGCCCTTTGTTGGTGATATTGACTGAGCCAGTAGCACTTGCGTTGCCAACTTCTACCGTGCCGCTGGCCGCTCCTGGCCCTGAGACACTTGCATTATAGCTAAGTAGCTGCGATGCTACCGTATTGTGAAGTTTGTCCTGCGGGTTAGTTGTGGCTTCGAGCGAGACCGATTTCACGTTGAGAGGGCGTGACGGAACGGTGATTGTGACCGTCGCAGTCGTTCCGAAGTAGAGCAAGCTTATACCAATCAGCAAGAGCAGCAGGAGAGATACCAGTACGAAGGTGGTGATTCTGCCGCCGCGACGAGCGGGGGGACTGCTGTACTGGCGGGGTACAGGCGGCGGCGTGGGTGGTCTGCCACCCCTGGTCACCGGCCTGGTCTGAGGTACCGGCCCTACATTCATGTTGCGCGCGGGGGGCCGTGCCTGCGCGGGGGGCTGCGGCGCCCCGCGACTCCCGGCCCTGGGTGCGTTTAACGAGCCGGATGGCCTGGGCGGGAGAGCTGGCGTGAGCGTCGACCGGTCTTCTACAGGAGGCAGGTAATCTGGATCGCCAAAATCCAGGTCGGGTCTGCGGGCCAGCTTACCTGAACGGCTGCTGCGCGGGCGCGAACCATAGATACGCGGCGGCGGGGTCTCATCCGGTTCATTGATGATGGCGTCGGGCCACTGGGGTAACGGGACATGCTCAGCATTGCCAAAATCACCCTGGTCGCCCAGGAACTCGACCTCAAGCACATCGGTTGGGATATCAACGATATCTGGCGCTACCTCATCCGCCTCAGGCGCGAAAGTTGCGCCGTGCTGTTCTGGCAGGGATGAAGGCGAAAATTCCTCGACGTCATCGAAAGGATAGGATTGTGGTTGTGATGGTTTGCTTTCGTCGCCTGGCGCGCTCTGCGCTGCTTCGCGAATGCGTTGGGAGGTGAGGTAATCTTCAATATATGGGTCTTGCTCCTCTTCATCCTGCTGAGCGCTCAACGGACGAGCAGAGGGAGCGAGCGCATCATTGACGCGAAACTCGAAAGGCCGGTCATACGCATCGTCTTCAATGATTTCAACAGGGGGATACTCTGGTTCTTTACCCGGGCCGGTAATGGTTTCTTGCGGGTGGGAGGCACGGCTTTCCTGTTGGAGCCAGGTGCTCTGCGCCGCTTGAACTGGCGGTTGTGGTTCGCGCGGGGGAAGTTGTTCGCGCTGCCGCAGAGTGCGGCTATCGGGGCCTCTGCCTGCAGGACCGCGCGGGCGCTGCATTACTCTTCTCTCGGTCACAATACGTGAGGGACGAGTTGAGGGGTGAATTGAGGGACGAGTTTTGCCGGAATGGGAGGACTCCTGCGAGTCGCGCACTCGAAAGCCGGCGGCTTTGGCGACCGCGCGCACCTGGCGATCGGGGCTGATGACCTGGATTTCCTTGCCCATCTCTCGCGAGCGAGCGTGCAGTAAACGCCAACCAACATTGCTGCGCATTTGTGTTTGCTGCGGCACCACCAGGATGATATGCCGCGTCCGGGCCTCCTCTATGCGCTCGCGCACCCTCGTCAGCTCATCATTTGGATCAAGATAAATGATCTGCTCTTCAGGCATTGCCCTGCTCTCCCCCTACAAATTGATTTAGTGAATGTTTATATATGCATGCGATGAATAACGCGGTTGAGCGTGCGCTCCAGCACATTGTTGTCATCCAGCAATTCAATGGCCTGGTATGCCAGCGCCATAGGTGTGATATCCTGTGCATTCTTCAGCAGGTGATTGGGATCGGAAATGGTGCTCACCATACCCGGCTGAATGGTTTCGATGAGTGGATCGCGAGAAAATGGCAGGTGTTCTTTCCACTGAAAGCCCTCAAGCTTCTCGCGCAGGTCGGGTAAGGCAGAGCCACCACCCACCATATAGATGGCCGGCGGCAAGAGTTCCTCTTTAGACAGCTCATCGATTAAAAGTTCGATGCTATCCATCCATGTCTGTAATTCGGGCGCGAGGATGTTGCGCACCTCGTCGCGCTCGACGCCTTTGATGCTGCCACTGCTGTAGAGCAATTTGAGTTTCTCGGCCTCTTTGAGAGATAGCCCTTTGCTCGATGCCAGGCGCCGCGTGAATGTGCGTCCCCCCAGGGCAAACATGCGCGTCTCTTCGATGCCGCCCTGGCGCACCAGGGCAATGTCTGTAGTACCACCGCCGATATCGATAAAGATGGCTCCGCTGTCCGGTCCGGCATCGACGCTCAAGCAGCGCGCCAGCGCGTATGGCTCAGCCACAATGGAGAGCAGGGTCAGGTCGAGTCCCTTGGCCACCGTTTCCAGCGCGCCAAGCTGCATTAACGGGGCAAAGGCGCTGAAGACGGTTATCTCGAAGTGACGACCGCGAAAGCCAATCGGATTATGCACGCTTTGCCCATCGATGCGCACCGAGATGACCGCCGCATTGGTCAGGCGCACCTCGACGTTGGAGTAGCCGACTTCGGTGGCGATACGCTCCTTCGCGGCTTTATGCAATTTCTGCTGCGCGCTCGATATAGCGCTTTCCAGCTCTTCCGGCGTAATTTCTCTGGTGGGGTCCGTTCTCGTGCGTGTGATGGTGATTGAGCTGCCCTTGACCAGCTCTCCCGCGATGCCGATTACTGTGGGCGGGGCAATGATGCCGCCTGCCGATTGCTCAGCTTTGACTAACGCCTCGTTGCAGTTCGTAATCACCCCTGGGATATCGATTACCATGCCGTCGGACATGTGCGTATAACTCTGCTGGTTGCGTCCAACACCCAGCACCACGCCGATACCATCCTGGACCTCGATAATCAAGGCTTTAGCGTATGCCGTGCCGATGTCAAGGGCGGTAAACAACTGGCGCTGGTTGTCGCCACCAGCGTGTAATGGCGTGTAGGGTGCATGGGCTCCATCAAGCTCAAAGTCGTTTCCGTTCTCTTGATAGCGTCCGAATATGAAGTCGCGAATACGCTGTAAGGGATTGCTCATGCGTTATTTCCTGGCCTGTGTCTATTACGAGTATCTTTTCTTGCCTGTCGAGTACGTTATAGCACAAAAGTCATATGCATGCAAAGGCGTTGCCATCTGAGATACCAGGGCGGGGACAAGCCCGCGCCCGTACCCTATACGCCTACATTGTTCGCTATGCCCGTAGTTTGGTAGGGACGCACCCTTGCGGTCGCCCTGGAAGCCACGCATACTACCAGCAATAATTCACCTACCCTGCAGCGACTCCCCGACCAGCCTGGCAACTATAGCAAGGGCCGCGCTCAGTTCCGCTTTATTTTTACCGCCGCCCTGGGCCGATTCGGGTCTGCCACCGCCTTTTCCGCCCAGGCGGTTGCCGATGGTTCCGGCAATCTTGCCAGCATGCAAGCCGCGCTTCGTCAGTTCAGGTGAGACGCTCACCTGCAGGCCCACGCGCTCATCAAAATTGCCCGCCAGCACAACCACGCCCGGTTTGCCAAGCTTATGCAGTACTACGTCGCCCAGCTCTCGTAACACACGATCATCGGGAACACTGGCGGTGGCGGAGACAACGGGAATACCTGCCACATCCTGCGCTGAGCGCGCGAGTATTTCCGTTTGCTGAATGGCAGCCTCGCGCTGGAATTGCGCGATCTGCCTCCTCGCGGCGCTTAGCTCCTGCGCCAGTTGCTCCACACGCGCCTCAAGCTGATCGGGCTGCGTTTGCAATTTCGCGCTGAGCGAGTCAATTGTCGCGGAGCGGCGGCGCAAGTACGCGTCCGCGCCGCTTCCCGTCAGGGCCTCGATGCGGCGAATACCGGCAGCGATGCTTGTCTCCTGAATGGTGATATATTGACCAATTTGACCCGTCGCGGCGCAGTGCGTGCCGCCGCAAAGCTCGATGCTATTGCCCATGGAGACTACACGCACCTGGTCCTCGTACTTTTCGCCGAACAGGGCCATCGCGCCCGTCTGTAACGCCTGCTGCAGTGGCATGATAGTGGTATGCACGGGCAGGTCGGCGCGTATCCAGCGGTTGATTTGCTCGTCCACCTGCGCCAGTTCAGGGTTGGTCAGCGCGCGCGGACTGGTGAAGTCAAAGCGCAGGCGTTCCGGCTCAACCAGCGAGCCGCGCTGTTCAACCTGCGGGCCGAGCAGGTCGCGCAGCGCCTTATGCAGCAGGTGCGTGGCGCTGTGGTTGCGCATGGTATCTTCGCGGCGCTGCCCACTGACGTTGGCCTGCGCGCTGTCGCCTACGCGCATATAGCCCTCGCTGATCTCGCCATAATGCACAATCAGCCCTTTGAGCGGGCGGCGCGTATCGCCCACCTGGAAGACGCCCATCGACCCCGTAATCTCGCCATGATCGCCAATTTGCCCGCCGCTTTCCGCGTAGAACGGTGTGGAGTCGAGTATGACTAAGGCGGATTGCGGCGCGCTGATCTCTTCAACTTCGACGCCATCTACCACCAGCGCGACCACTTTGCCGCTGCCGGTGATACCCTGGTAGCCCTGGAACTCGGTCGGGCCGGTGCGCTTGAGTATGGCAGTCAGCGCGGCTTCATCTTTGCCCTGCACAAAGGCTGCGCTGGCGCGGCTGCGTTCTTGCTGCCGCTGCATCGATTGCTCGAATCCGGAGACATCCACTGTGAAACCATGCTCCGCCGCTACTTCCTGCGTCAGCTCGAGAGGGAAGCCGTGCGTATCATACAGCTTGAATGCTTCAGCGCCTGGAATGGCCGTGTGGCCGCGCTGCTGCAAATCCGCGAGCAGGTTATTGAGCAGGAAGAGGCCAGCATTCAATGTCTGGCTGAACTTGCGCTCTTCCAGGCTGAGAATCTCGACGATGCGGTCGCGCTGCAAGCCTAATTCAACATAATGGCTCTTCATCAGATTGATAACCGTATCGGCGGCCTCGGATAAAAACGGCTTATCCAGTCCGAGCAGTTTACCATGCCGCACCGCGCGGCGCAGGATGCGGCGGAAGATGTAGCCGCGCCCCTCATTGCTGGGCAGCACGCCGTCCGCCGCCAGGAAAACGAGCGCGCGCCCGTGATCGGCAATCACGCGCAGGGAGGCATCCACCCTGGCATCTTTCCCATAGCTGGTGCTGGCGAGCGCCGCGAATGTGTCGATAATGGGGCGGAACAGGTCGGTATCGAAGACCGACTCTTTGCCCTGCAACACCATGCTCACGCGCTCAAGGCCAAAACCTGTATCAATATTCTTTTTGGGCAAGGGTGTTCGAGTACCATCGAGATCCTGGTAGAACTGCATGAAGACCAGGTTCCAGATTTCCAGGAAACGCTCGCACTCGTGGCCCGGTTTGCAATCGGCCTGGCCGCAGCCATGCTCGACGCCGCGATCATAATAGATTTCAGAGTCGGGTCCGCACGGGCCAGACGCGCCCGGAGGCCCCCACCAGTTATCTTCCAGGCGCACAATGGCCTCATCTGGATACCCTGCTATTTCGCTCCACCAGCGCGGGGCCTCGTCATCCTCTGGATGCACGGTTGGATACAGGCGATTGGCCGGTATTTTGAATACTTCTGTCAGCAGTTCCCAGGCAAAAGCGATGGCCTCACGCTTGAAGTAGTCGCCGACAGAGAAGTTACCCATCATCTCGAAGAAGGTAAGCGAGTGTTCATTGCCCACTTTGTCGATATCGGTGGCGCGGAAGCATTTCTGCGCCGAGGTCAGGCGTATGGCCGGAGGCGTCTCGCGCCCCAGGAAGTAGGGAATCATCTGCTGCATACCGGCGGTAGTCAGCAGCACCGTCGGATCATTGCGCGGCACAAGCGATGAACTGGGAACCCTCAGATGACCCTTGCTGGCGAAAAAATCAAGGTAGCGTTCGCGAATTTCGGTCCCGGTCAATTTCAACTCTACGGACACGTTAGCCTTCCTCTCTATATTGGGCGTTGTATATTCGTTGTATATTACAGCAGTGCTAATAAGATGATATCAATTCCCAGGCCAGAAGCTGCCTATTATGCAGGGCTATTATATCAAAGGAGGGGAAGTCTCGCAATGCCACGAGAACAGGACAGCCGGTATGACCATTAAAATTACAGTTCCCCGCAGGACATTGCTCGTGCTTTGCGGACCGGCCGGTTCCGGCAAAAGCACCTTTGCCGCGCAGAGGTTCATCCCGACCAGCATCGTCTCTTCCGATTATTGCCGCGCCATGATCTGCGACGATGAAACCAATCAACGGGTCAACCGCGATACCTTCGGCCTTTTCGATTACATCATTCAGAAGCGCATGTACCTGGGACGTTTTACGGTCGCGGACAGCACCGCGCTGCATGCTGCCGCGCGTCGCAAACTGCGCGCGTTATCGCGCCGCTCCGGCTATTACGGCTGCCTGCTGATCTTCAATACCCCATTGGAGGTATGCCTGGCGCGCGACAAGCTGCGGCAGCGCATGGTGGGGGAGCAGGTAATCGCCTATCACTTTGACTTGCTGCAAAGGGCGCTGCTTGATGCCCCATCCGAGGGCTGGGAGCAGGCGCATGTGCTGGGCGCAGACGATATGGACGCAGAGATCGAGGTTATGGAATAAGGAGTAGAGTTATGTTCGACGAGGAAGCAGAAGAATCAGCATTGCTAGAACTATCTCAGGACGCGCTAAGTCCTTCTATAAGTCAAAATGGAGTATTTCCTGATACGGATGAGCTGCCTCATCTCCAAAATAAGTTAAATGATTTGCCTGGCGGTCAATGGCTCTATTTCACTAAATCACTGCTAACTACGGCGTATCCTGCTCAATATGGACACGAATTGCGCAGGAAACATGGCGCAAATAAACCGCCGCAGTTGATGAAAACGCTAATTGAATATTTCACGAAACACGACGAGCTGGTGCTGGATCCATTTGCAGGCGTTGGTGGAACCCTGATTGGCGCCACAATTGCCAGGCAGCCCCGAAGGGCTGTAGGAATTGAAATTAATAGAGAGTGGATCGACATCTACAATCTGGTGGTGAAGCAAAATAAACTGCATACCCAGCAGCTTATTCTGGGTGATTGTGTGGCTGTAATGAAAGGGATGGCGGAGCAGACATTTGATTTTATTGCGACAGATCCACCCTATAATATTCATTTTGAGCAAACTATGTCCAACGATCGCTACGCTCAAGAATTTGCCAACCGGCGCACAGATTATAATATGCGCTCTGACGAGGAACGGGACATAGCGAATCTGGCATCGTATGACGAGTACCTGGCTGCAATGAAAGTAGTCTTTGAAGAATGCTATCGCCTGCTGAAAAGCGATAAATATATGGTCTTTATTGTGCGCGATGCCTATCAAAATGGGGAGTACATCATGACGCACGCGGACTTAACAAAAACGGCCAGGGATTGCGGTTTTAAGAACAAAGGTGACATTATCTGGTATCAAGCCGGCACGCGACTACGTCCATATGGCTATCCATACGCATTTGTGCCCAATATTGTACACCAGCATATCGTGGTCTTGCATAAAGCTAAAACGTGAGGAACGACGGGCGCGCTAAAGCTGGCCCCTACGCATCACCCATCTCCAAACATCTCAGCGGAGTTGGTTAAGGAACGGTTGAGATTCTGGGACATTCATGCTATTTTTTGTGGCATTTTGCCCGAAAAATTGACGGTTATCGGTCTATTCATGTAGACTCGGCAAATAGAAACACAAAATATTTGTAAACCGTAGGAACCGCCCCCGGCGGGCGCGATAAATCGGGCCCCTACCAGATTGCGGTCGCCCTGATATTTTTGCAAGCGTAGATGAGGTAAGCATGCAGCAGTTCCGCTCGTTTCCGTCATTTCAAGATGAAGTTGACGATGCAGGTGCAGTAGATACAGATAGACTCGTAAAAGAGACACAAACAGATGCACTGTCGCTTCTGGCCGCGCTCCAATCAACTATGACAGCCAATACGACGGGGCGCATGCTGGTTATTCCGGGAGCGAAGAAGCGCAATAAGATCAACAAGGCAGGAACGACCAGGCGCCACCATATGAACCCACGCCTGCGCTTTGGTCTCATATGCGGCATCCTCTTATTTGTGCTGGGATATACGCTGTTTACGCTATCTCCACTGGCAGCCGGGCAGGGTGGATTCCCGGGGCTGTCGGCCTTTGGGAACTGGGTTCAGCAGGAGGCTATCAACCTGGCGATTGCATCGCACATCGCGCCGCCCGCGCAGCAACAGACAACAACGGCGCAGAGCAACCAGTCGCTGCCACTGGTGATCTTGCCGAAAAGCCAGTATATCGCCATCGCCCAGCAGGATGCTACAGCCGCCGGTATTTCGCCAGATTATTTCGTGCGGCAGATCAATCAGGAAAGCGGCTTTAATCCTAACGCTGTTTCTCCGTCGAACGCGGAAGGCATTGCCCAGTTTGAGCCGGGTACGGCTGCCGGCCTGGGCATCGATCCTTTCAACCCCATTCAGGCCTTGCGTGCCGCGGCGCAACTGATGGCCCACTACGCGCAAAATTATGGCGGCAACTATGCCATGGCCCTGGCGGCCTACAATGGCGGCACCGGCACCGTGCAATACGCGGTCAGTACCTGCGGCCAGGCCAACTGGCTGAATTGTTTGCCCGCCCAGACGCGCAACTACATTTATGTGATCATGGGGATTTAATCCCTGTCTTGACATCACCTCTTGCTGGAACATACAATCTTGCTATCTCCATCCGTCCGGGCGATTTGTAGGGACGCGATTAATCGCGTCCACCAACAAGGAGCAATATACACATGACCACGATCGCTTTACAGAGCGAAGAGGCTCTGCTAAGCCGCATTCGCAAGCAGCAGCTCATAGAATCTATCGAACATATGAGTCCCATTTATCTTGAGGGTATGAAGCGCATCCTGACCGTCTCGGCTGATACAGAACTGATCAGCGCGCCGGCCTATTACCATGCCGCCGTGTATGCGCCTTCGCTGAATACTTTTGGTTCGGCGATCTCAATTATCCAGGATGAGCTGGGACATGCGCATATCGCATACCGTTTGCTGCGCGACCTGGGCGTCGATACAGAAGCGTTGATCTTCGAGCGCGAGCCGCGCAACTTTAAGTATCCCTATGCCTTCGATATTCCCCTGGATAGCTGGGTCGAATTGATTGTCGCCAACGCCTTTTATGATCGAGCGGGCTATACGCTGCTGGGCGATGTCTACCAGAGCACCACCTTTGGCCCCTGGAAGCGCGCGCTGGTGAAAGTTGACAAAGAGGAGACCTTCCACCTGCGGCACGGCGAACAGGGCATGCGCAGGCTGAACCAGGACAACAGCGGTCACGAAGCTTTGCAAAAGGCTGTTGACTGGATGTTCATGCTGACCGTCGAATGGTTCGGTCTGCCGGACGACCTGAAAAAGCATGGCGAGCAGCTTGAATATGGCTTCAAGGGTCACAGCAACGATGAACTGCGCCAGATTTGGATGTCAACGGCGGTGCCACTGTGCGAAGAATTGCATATCAAAGTCCCGGCGCACTATGACGAAGCACAGAAAAAGTACGTGATTGACTGCCCCTTCCCGGCGCATTTCGACGCCAAAGCCAAACGCTGGCTGCTCGAAGATGGCCCCTGCACCTGGGATGATGTCATGAAACGCTGGAAGGCGCGCGGCCCGGCGAACGAGGAGTTTGTCAACATGCTGCAGCGCGGCAAAAAAGAGATGCTGCGCCTGCTGGAGCAGGACGCAACAGGGCGCGATGAATCTAGCCCCTACTAGACTTTTAGCTCATCTTTGTATTCTCTCAACAACTTCTGCACCTTCGGGTCTATCACATACATGCAGTAGGGTTGAGAGCGATTTCTGTCATAGTACTCGTTGTGATAATCTTCAGCCGGATAGAAGTTGGTGAAAGGCACAATTTCAGTCACAACCGGCTTTTTATAGGCGCCTGATTTTTCCAGCGCTTCTTTCGACGCCAGGGCAATCTGTTTTTGCTCATCATTATGATAGTAAACTCCTGAACGATACTGCGTTCCAACATCATTTCCCTGGCGGTTCAGTGTTGTGGGATCATGCACATGCCAAAAAATCTCCAGCAGTTTCTCATAGGAGATAATGGACGGGTCATACGTTAGCTGAATGGCCTCCGCAGCGCCGGTTCTCCCTGAACACACTTCTTTATACGAGGGATTCTCTACCTGGGATGCAGCATACCCTGAAACGACCGATGTTACACCCTTGAGCCTGGTGAAAATCGCCTCTGTACACCAGAAGCATCCCCCGGCAAGCGTGGCAGTTTCAAACTGAGACATATTCACCTCACTCTTATGCTAACTCTTTTATACTGGTAACTGTACCACTAAATTAATACCAATAACAACTCGCTATTACCTTGCCTGACTCATCCATGCTGCGCCGCCGGTAGGCTTCTTCATGTTTTTAATGAATATCACTCGCTTGCTTGTAGAGCTGCACCTGTACATCATTCCACCTCAGGAGTTACCATCTGATAATGGGGTCGTTCCCTCGGAGAACCGGATTGACGCACGATCTCTCATTTCTCTTTTAATTTAGCTATAAGTAATTAAATTTTGAATTTTTTATACATTGACAATTAGCGTTTATTATGTTATACTATAATTAAGAAAAAGAGCAACTACATTTCTCTTACTTCTAACAGAAGCGGTGTCGGCACTTGCCTGCTTTTGTGCTCATCCAGGAATGCCGCTGAACATCCCCTCTGTCGATTTGACGAGTAGTCAGGGATACGACAATGTTGTTCTGAAATTCCAGAGGCCGCAAGAAAGCCCTGACATACAATACCGAAAGGAACATTTCCTATGCCAACAAAAGCAAACAAGACTCCGATCAATGCTTCTAACAAGGGTGTAACAAGCTCATCAAAGACGTTGAAACAGACAAAGACACCGCAGAAACCCGGCCATGTCGCGACGCCAGCTATCTCTCTGAAAGCGAATGCGAATGGTCACAGCGTGCTCACAGCTACTCGCCGGGATGCTCAAGGGCGTTTCTTACCAAAGAAATCGAAGTAGACAAATGCACTGCGAGCCGTGGTGTAGCCAACCTGGGAAGTAAGCAGCGCTTACTCCTCAGAAAGACGTAGCAGCGCTGAGAAAAACAAAAGGCGAGTCCCCCAAATAGGGAGACCCGCCTTTCTTCTTGCTTGTGTGGGTGCAGCAGCTTCACAGCATTCCTACCAGCGCAGACAAATCATGATACAATATGAAGTGAACGAATGACGTGTCGAAAGGTAAAGCGTAGGGACGCGATTAATCGCGTCCCTATAGGAGCAGGATGTATGACCACTACCTATCCCTCGCTGCGCACACAGGAATCAGACGATGCGACGTGCCCGGCGCTGTGGGATGCGCTGCGCGACGTGACCGACCCCGAGATTCCCATCAGCGTGGTGGATATGGGGCTGATCGTCGATGTAGCACGGCAGGGAAAGACGGTCAATATTAAACTCACCTTCACAGCTATGGGCTGCCCGGCGATGGAGTTTATTATTGATGATATTCGCGCACGGCTGCTGCGCGAGCCGGGTGTGGAAGAGGTACATATCGAAATTGTCTGGGACCCTGTCTGGACGAAAGCGCGGCTCAGCGAGGATGGCATCGATATTATGCGCACCTGGGGGATATCAGCATGACGAGCATCAAAATAGGCGCGGCGCAAGCGGAGATGGCGCGGCGACAGGCGCTCAACGAGAGCCGGGTGTGGCATGTCTACGCGCGGCGGAAATACGAAGAGCCGCTGCATGAAATTGGCAACGTGATGGCGGATGACGAGGAACTGGCTAAAGTCTATGCGCGCAGCATCTATGACGAGTTCAGCTGGGTCGAGATGGTGCTGGTGCCGCGTGACGCAATCGTCACGGTCATCGCATCGTGAATGTTGTAGGGCCTGATTTATTGCGCCCAGGTAATAGGAATTTGCGATCTATGACAACAACCTATGTAGATAACACGGCATTATTCGTGGTGCTTTCGTCGCTGGCCGACAACAAACAGGCCATTGGACGGCGCTATGCATACTGGTGCAATGGCGCGCCAGCCCTGGAAGCAGCAGTAGCCGCCGCAGCTATGACGCAGGATGAGCTTGGACATGCGCGCACCCTGTATCCCCTGCTGGAGGACTTCACGCAGGGACAGGATGATCTCAGCCAGGTTGAGCCGATGACACGCACGCTGAATCATCACCTCGCCTATCTTGATCACGATTTTCGGGGGTGGTCAGATTTCGTGGCCACCAACTTCCTGCTGGACAGCGCGCTGACCACCTTTTTTGAGGCTGCGCAGAATTCAAGTTATGAACCATTGCGCCAGCGCGCGCGCAAGATCGTGCAGGAAGAGCGCATCCATTTCATGCATGCAGAAGGCTGGGTGCGCCGGTTGGCGAAAGCCGGGGGCGCGGTGCGAGCCACGCTCATTGCTTCACTGCAAAACCTGTGGGACGAGACGTTATGCTGGTTTGGCCCGCATGACGACCCTATCATGCTGCAACTACACGATGAGAGTATTATCGATGCCGCACCGGATGAACTTCGCGATCGCTACCTGCAAAAGATCATGCCCACGCTCAATCAATTGGAGATCGACGTACCTGTGGAGTTTGATGCCGCAAACAAACGCTGGATGCCGAGCCAGTCGCTGCCCTGGGAATCGTGGCAGTCCATCACCCGGCGCATTAGCCAGTAGGGGCGATCCCTTGTGGTCGCCCGCCTGTTGGCCTCCTCCTCTCCCCTCGCGCGGGCGGGCGACCACAAGGGATCGCCCCTACGGATATGATTACCTTGTTCGGTTGTCAATGTTCATCAGGGGGAACCATATATGGGATATAATACAGAAGAAATACAAAGAAAGGTGCGATGCCCATTTTGCGGCTCGACCGACACCGAACCTTTAGCTCTGTTTGGTCAGCAACTGCTGACCGTGCAAATGTATTGCAATGCCTGTCGTACCCCATTTGAATACGTCAAAGATGACGACATTCTGGACGACTTCGCAGTAAGAAAGGAAGATCAGGCGTGACCACTACTACCGAACGCACACTGGTGAATTACACTGTGACCGATGGTGTTGCCATCATCGAATTAACCAACCCCCCGGCCAATACCTACAGTCACGAGATGATGCGCCAACTGGACGAAGCGATTTTACAGGCGCGTTTTGATGAGAACGTGCATGTGCTGCTGCTGCGCGGTGAGGGCGAGAAATTTTTCAGCGCCGGCGCCGAGATCAGCATGCTCAATGCCGTCACACCAACGTTCAAATATTATTTCTGCTTGCATGCCAACGAGACCTTGACGCGCCTGGAGCAGACGCCGAAACTGGTGATCGCTGCCCTCAACGGACACACTGTCGGCGGCGGGTTGGAGATCGCCCTGGCCTGCGATATTCGCATTGCGCGGCGCGGCGCGGGCAAGGTCGGACTGCCGGAAGTAACCCTAGGCGTACTGCCTGGCACCGGCGGCACGCAGCGCCTGGCGCGCGCCCTGCCCAAGAACAAGGCCATCGAGATGATGACCGAGGGCAAACTGATCAGTTTTGAAGAGGCGCTCGATCTCGGCCTCATTAACTACATTTATGAGCCGGAGAACTACTGGGACGAGGTCATGAAGTACGCGAAGTCGTTCTGCCCGCCCAACAAAGCCTCGAAGGCGGTCGGGCGCATCAAGCGCGCGGTGCAGTCCGGCGCGGAAGTCTCGTTCTCCGAGGGCCTGGCTATCGAGCGCGAACTGCAACAACTCTTGTTCCAGAGCGATGATGCCAAAGAGGGCATCGCTGCCTATGTCGCGAAACCGAGGCGCGCGGGCGAGTTTACTGGAAGATAAGAAGTATGTCGCACATACGCGTTCGAAAGCAAAATGACATATTGTGGCTGGTGCTTGACAGGCCACCGCTCAATATCCTCTCGATAGAGATGCTCGACCAGTTGACGGATGCGCTGAGGGATGCCGTCGAGCAGAAGCCGCGCTTGATTGTGGTGATGGGCGCGGGTGAACGGGCATTCAGCGCGGGCGTAGATGTCAAGGATCATCTCGACGGGCGGGAAAAGGAGATGCTGCGGGCGGTGTATGACAACTGCGCCGCGTTTGAGGCGGTGCGCGCGCAGCAAATCCCCACCGCCGCGCTGGTCAAAGGCTATGCGCTGGGTGGGGGCTGCGAACTGGCGGCGCTGTGCGATACAGTGATCGCCCATGAAAATGCCACCTTTGGATTGCCAGAAATAAACCTGGGCGTTTTTCCGCCGGTGGCTGCCGCTTATTTTCCCGCTCTCATTGGCAATCGAGCAACCATGCGCCTGCTGCTGACGGGCGAGACTATCGATGCGCGTGAAGCGTTCCGCCTGGGGCTGGCGCACCAGGTGCTCTCCTCGCGTCGTTTCCTGCCCGATGCCGAGGAATTGCTCGCGATGCTGCTGGTGAGCTGATCCTATTCCCTTTAATCCACTTTTCTGTGCCGCCGGGCAGAGCCTCCCAGCTTGCCGATACGGCTGTAGAAGTCAGATGACTGTCGCTCTTTGGTGGTTTTGCCGCCTTTTTTGCCCATTTCCGAGAAATGTTCCGGCCCATATTTGGCCATGTTGGCTGTGCCACCTTTGTGGGCGATGTCGCGGTAATACTCGGCGCCGCGCGTTTCCTTGAGCCTGGTGCCACCTTTCTTCCCGATCATACGATAGTAATCTTCACCATACTTGTCGCGGACCACGCTTCCCCCCTTGCGGCCCGCATCCGATGTTGACATGGGGGTGGGTTTTTCTTCGCCTGACGGCAGCATGGTTAACCCCTTTCCCCGGTCTCACGCCTTCTCCGGCTGATCCCCAGGTTGAAAATAATATTGAAAAAGCCCGATGAAGCTTTTGAGCAAGTATACGGTAAAGCTCAAGCAGTGTCAATGAAAGGGGTATTGCATGAAAAGGTTGTAATTATTCGTCTGCAAGCTGGCCCTTATCAAGAGCAAGGTCGCCAGGACGAAGCTTACGAGTGTGTGGCGAGCGTGTCGCGTAACCGGTCAGCTTGCGCATCATGCGCAGGCCGCGCCTGCGTTCTTTAGCCTCCGCAAATTCCTTAATGAGGCGCTGGTAAAGAGCCTCCCATTGATCGAGGATGCGCGCGCTGTCGTGCTGGGCAATAATTTCCAGGCTGTTCGCGCCCATACGTTTGCGCAGGAGTGTGTCTCGCAGCAGCATATCGAAATAGCCAGCCATTTCATCGCTGTTGGCTTTCGTGAAGAGAAAGCCGTTCTCCTGGTGATGTACCAGTTCTGGTAGAGCGTAGGCGTTGGCGGCTACGATGGGCAGGCCAACGGCCATTGCTTCCATAGTGGCCAGGCTTTGTAAATCCGCCTCCGATGGAATGGCGAAAATATGCGCCAGGTGATAGAGCGAGATCAGGTCATTATCGCTGACGTAACCAAGAAACGATACCCTGTCCTGTAAATTGAGCGCGTCCACCTGCGCGCGCAGTTCCGCTTCCGCCGGGCCGGTGCTGGTGATGACGAAATGCGCCTGCTCCTGTATCTTCGCTGCCGCGTCGATGAGCACATCGATACGCTTTTCCTGGCTCAAACGATTGACAGACAGGATTAGAGGGCGATCCGCGGGCAGTTGGAAGCGCTGTCGCGCGGCTTCATCAGGCGCGCCGGGCCTGTATCTGGAGAGGTCGATGCCATTGGAAATGGCCCTGGCGGGAGCGCGCAGTCCATGCTCGTAGAGCAGATTGAGCGCAGTCTGCGTCGGAGCCGTCACGTACTCACAGCGGTTGCAGAAATGCACCAGGTAGCTATACGAGATGGTCTTGAACGACTTCCCCAGAAGCGGGTCGGACGACAGCGCAAGGCTCATATTGATAGGCAGGTAATGGTTGGTGGCGATAACCGGCTTGCGCAGCCCGCCTGCCAGGATTTGTACGATATTTCCCAGCACCACCGGCGAGTGAATATGAATGATATCGGGATCAAACTGCTTCAACAGGCGGCGGAGCGGCAGGAAAGGTAAGAACGGGATGCGCAGTTCTTCATACGTTGGCCATTCAAAGGAAGAGAAGCGATAGATGTGTACCTTATCCTCGATGCGGTGAACATCGCGCGTTCCGTAGCTGGGCGCGACCACGGCGACATGGTGTCCACGACGCGCAAAATCCGTTGCGAGACTGTGTGTCACCTTTGGCACGCCGCCAATCATGGGGGGATATTGATCGGTGACGATCATGATACGCATCGCTATCGCTCACTTCTAGACTTCCAGGGAGTTCATTATGAATATTAACGACAAGGCTAAGTAGTGATCTGTCATGCTGAGCGCAGCGAAGCATCTCGCTTGCCACATAGAGATGCTTCGCTGCGCTCAGCATGACATGACCGACTTTGATGACCTTCGCAGGCGCAGGGTTATTCCTCTGGGCTGGCTGCTGTTGAAGCCTCGGCCGGCGCAGCTGCGGGTGCGGCGGCAGCTTCTTCAGCTTCTTCGACCTTCTCAGCGCGCGTGGCGGCAATCTTCACGATAGCCTCTTCAGGGTCGGTGATGAGTTTGAAGTCTTGCGGCAAGCTGACATCACTTGCGTGCAAAGTATCATCGATGTGTTCCAGGGATGTCACATCCACTTCGAATGAGTTCACGATGTCTTGCGCCATGCATTCCACTTCAAGAGCGTCCAGGAGATGCAAGAGCACGCCGTTTTCATTTTTCACACCAGGGGCTTCGCCGACGACATGCAGCGGAACCTTCATGATGATGCGTTCGGTCAGATTCACGCGGAAAAAATCAATGTGCAGGATTTTGCCATTGACCGGGTTACGTTGAATGTGGCGCACAAGCGCAGTCTGCAGGCTTGAGCCGCCATCCATACGCAGCGCGAGGATGCTGGTAGTCTTATGCGCGCGGCGCAGAGCAGCGAAAGCGACAGCGTCAACCTGCACAGCCTGCGGCGTTTCCTGGTGTCCATAGATATTTGCCGGGATCTGGCCGACGTTTCGTAAACGCTTCACTGTTTTCCCTGTGATCTCTCGCCGGGTCACTGCTAATTCTGTTTGTTGAGCCATTCTATTGTTTCCTTTTCAACACTCTTCCATGTTAGGCGCGATTTATCGCGTCCGTACAACAACATTCACTAACTATTTACGAATGTAGCAAATACATCGTTACAAAGCGGTACTTATCTTTCAACTTTGGAGGACGAGGGGACCGCAAGGGTCTCCCGCATCTGCCCGGCCACCCCCACCCTTACAATGACTACGGACTCCAATGGGATCCTACTTATGGCGTTTCTCGCGCCTCGCGCGGAAATAGGCCAGGATTGCTTCGGTTGATAGCGTGTTCAGCACGTCGGCGGAACGTAACCAGCCCTTGCGCGCTATATTTATACCATAACGTACTACGTCTAAGCCATCGATGCTGTGCGCGTCGGGATTCACGGGTATCTTGATGCCTTTGTCGCGCGCCCGGCGCAGATAACGCCAGTCTAAATCCAGCCGCGAGGGATGGGCGTTGATTTCGATACAGACGCCATGCTCGGCAGCCGCGTCGATGACCGCGTCAATATCCAATGCATATCCTTCACGACTGAGAAGGACGCGCCCGGTTGGATGCCCGATGATATCAACGTAGGGGTTGGCGATGGCGCGCAGCATGCGCCTGGTCTGCTCTTCCTGCGAGAGGTTGAACAGGCTGTGAATGGATGCCACCACGAAATCCAGGCTTGCCAGCGTCTCATCGGAGAAATCGAGCGAGCCGTCGCGCAGGATGTCGCATTCTGTGCCTTTCAGAATGTGAATACGGCCCGCGAACTCTTCATTCAGGCGGTCGATTTCTTCATCCTGACGGCGCAGCGCATCCTCGTTCAGGCCACCGGCGTAGGCGGCGACTTTACTGTGATCGGTCATGCCAAGATACTGGTAGCCGCGTTCGATACAGGCTTCGGCCATTTCGCGAATGGTATTCTGCCCATCGCTCCAGGTTGAATGAGCATGCAGGATGCCCTGCAAATCGTTCACCTGCACAAGAGTGGGCAGTGTACCCTCGATGGCAGCCTCTATCTCGCCGGCGTCTTCGCGCAGTTCAGGCTCGATATAGGCCATGCCGAGCGCGGCGTAGATATCGCCCTCATCTTTGCATGGCACCAGTTCCAGGTGCGGTTCTTTGCCGCGAAACAGCCCATAGTCATTGATGGTCATGTTCATGCTGAGCGCGCGCCGCCGCAGTGAGATATGGTGTTCTTTGGAGCCGGTAAAGTGATGCAGCGTATAAGGAAACTGGCTGTCATTCACGACGCGCAGGTCCATGTTGATACCGCTCTGCAAAACCACGCTCGATTTCGTCTCGCCTTTGCCGGTGACGGCCTGCACAGACGGCTGGCTGGTGAATACGTCCATGATCTCGCGGCGTATTTTTTCGCCTGCGTCGTTGGCCACGCTCACCACCATATCGATATCTCCGATCGTTTCGCGGCGGCGGCGCAGGCTGCCCGCCACCTGCAAACGCACAATCTCCGGGATGGTTGATAGAACCTGGTATATACGCCCGGCCTCTTCCTCGGCCACCGGGTAGAGAAAACGGTCGGCATGCTGCGCCAGGAAAGCGATACCCTGCAGGATGTTATCCTGCGTCTTCTTGCCAAAGCCCGGCAGGGTCGCTACCTTATTTTCTTTGCATGCCTGTTCCAGTTCGGCAATGCTCTCGACATGCAACTGGTTATAGATGAGATTGATCTTCTTCGGACCAACGCCCTGTATGCGCCGTATATCCAGTTTCACCTGGGGCGTGCTGGCGACCAGCTCATCATACAAGGCCATTTGCCCGGTGTTAACAAGTTCCTCGATGCGTTTAATGATGGTCGCGCCCAGGCCGGGTACGCCTTTGAGCTTGCCTTCGCGGGTCAACTGCTCGATATCGCCATCCAGCGAGCTGACTGCCCGCGCCGCGTTCTCGTAGGCGCGCACCTCGAAAGGGTTGCTGCCTTCTTTCAATTCAAGCAGGCTGGCGACATCTTCCAGCACATTGGCAACCTGATTTTTATCCATACGTACCCCTCGCTGTTATGACACACGCAAATCAAAAAATTCTGGCGGGTCGGCCGTCACCTCGAAGGGGTTGCGCCCTTTCAGGTCGCGATTGAGGTAGCGTTTGCAATCAAAATGCGCCAGCAGCCAGCAATGCCACTCGTTGGTGATGAACAGCGCATCCCAGGGTTTTTCCGTGCCCATATCCAGCATCTTGTTACAGACGAAACAGCGTGCCATACCAGCCGCGACTGCGCGTTCAAACCACTGGAAAACAAACTGGTGGAAATCTTGCAGCGTCATCATCTCCAGAGAGGACTCTGGATAGCCGAAGAGCACCGGGTCTGGACATTCGCGAAAGTCAGTCGATGCGCGGCTCAATGCGATGATCGGCGCTCTGACCGTGATTTTTATCTCATCATGCTGCGGGTCGTCTGCCGCTGTTGTAATATCGTTCAGCAGCAGTCCTTCCCGCGCAAACCATGCCAGTAATTCGTTTCTCATAGGTTATTTTCTCAAGGGATACCAGGGCGACCGCAAGGGTCTCGCTACGCAGTAGCCCCTACCCTGTACGATGCACTGTACCATCTTGCGCGGGAGTCGTCAATGCCAGAGGGATTGTCCAACCACACAGCCTGCACTATAATGCTCCCATTGGACGCGATTTATCGCGTCCCTACACTTAGATCCCTACCCGTGCGGCAGGAGTGGCAAAACGCGCAGCTTGAGCTGCTCGAAAAGCTGCTCAACAGGCAGGCTGGCATCGATCACCTGGAAGCCATATTCGTGTGTCATCAACTCGAACTGTTCGAGCAGCAGCGTCTGGTAATTGACGAAACTCTCGAAGAGGTCAGCGCCCAGGCGCATATCCATGCCCGACTCCCAGTAATCGAAACCGCCTCTTTGCAGCACGCGGGGAACCAGGTCATCCAGGTTGACTTTCAGGTAAAAGACGGCATCCGGTTTGAGCGCGAGGCCATAGATCGAGCGAATCCACTGCGGGTCTGCGCCGCGCACGATGGCGCGCGCCATCAATGAATAGATGTAGCGGTCTGTGAGCACGATAAAGCCGGCGCGCAGGGCGGGTAAAATCTGGCTCTCAAAGCGGTCTACGAAGTCGGTGGCATAGAACAGGTTCAGTGTAATGGAACCGAGCGTATGCCCCGCTTTGGCCTGTTTGAGACCTGCCCCGGCCAGCACCGAACGTGTCATCTCCGTATCCACCACGGCATAGCCACTGCTCTCCAACCAGGGGCGCAGGAGTTGTAATTGTGTCGAGCGGCCAACGCCATCGGTGCCTTCGATCACTACCAGGCGTCCGGGCAGCAGTTCATCACGTTCTTTCAAATGGATGGCATCGATGCCGTAAAATGCAAGCTCGGTCATAGGCTCTCTTTCTATAGTAAGCGTTATCGCGCGCTTCTACCCGGCAGGTCGGTTAAAATTGGGCGCATCTCACGCGCCAATCCAGCCCAGGCAGTTTCTTTAGCCGAGCCTCGCATGCGGCGCACTCCCTGCAGGTAGGGGCGAATGATTTTGCGCATGCGGCGCTGCTGTTCCGGTATGGGAAGCGTGGCGTCCATAACCGTCAGCCCGAACTCGCCAATCATAGCTTCGTATTCACCAACAATGCGCTGCTGGAACAGCTTGAAGCTCTCATACGGATCGCTGCTCAACCCTAAATCCATGCCGGACTCGTAGTATTTGAGTTCATTGCGGCCTGTCAGGATGCGGCTGAGCGAAACTTCGAGCGGCACACGATAATAAAATGCTACCGTCGGCTTCACAGCATATTGGTATAATTCGCGCACCCACTGGCGGTCAACATTGCGCGCCACATCTCGCGCGAAAGCGGTATAGATATAGCGATCAGCCAGCACAATGGCGCCGGCTTTGAGCGGCGGGATAATATCATGTTCCGTGCGATCAGCAAAATCGGTCGCGTGGATCAAGCTAAAGGTGGTGGGCGTTAACAGTTGCTTTTTCTTGCCCTTTCTGGTCGTCTTCTTGACCAGGGGAGAAGAGTTCCACTCGCTGAAGAAGACAGTATATCCCTCGCTGATGAGCCACTGGCGCAGCAGAGCAATCTGTGTGCTCTTGCCGGAGCCATCGACTCCCTCAACTACAAAGAGTCGACCCGGATAGCTATGCGATCCATAGGTTTCCATAGAAGATTCCTTCCACTCGATAGGGGATGGGAAAGATATGATATATCGATTATCATGAACTTATGCACTATTGTCAAGGCTATGAAGGCCCCTATACCCCTTACACGCATCATATAGGGTAAGTATATACTATAGACTTATATTCAAGGATGACGATCTTGCCTTGAGGGGATAAGATTGCCAGGGCGACCGCAAGGGTCGCCCTGGCAATCATTCACAAACCTTTATTTGCTGTTCGACTACACATTCACAGGCTTACGAGCGCGGATGAAGGCGCTTACAAATTTCCCATCCACGTCAGCGCGTTCTGTTTCAGAGAGAGCTACAACTGATGCATTCGCGCCGCTGCTTGCGATGTCGCTCAAAGAATAGCGGCGCGTCACCTCGACCTCAATACTGGTGAAGCCTGCCTCATGGAGGAGTCCTCGATAGGTCTCTTCTTCCAATGCGCCAGCGATGCAGCCAGCCCATGCCTCAAGATCGCCACGAATTGCAGCGGGGATGTGGCCTTGAAAGACAATATCCGATACAGCAAAGCGTCCTCCAGGAACGAGCACGCGATACGCTTCACGCAGTACCTGTCCTTTGTCCGCCGAGAGGTTAATCACACAGTTGGAGATTACGACGTCAACGCTGTCTGGCGGCAGGGGAATAGCTTCTATTTCTCCTTTGAGAAAGCGCACGTTCTCCACTCGTGCCTCTGCACGGTTGCGCTCTGCCAACTCAAGCATAGCATCGGTCATATCTAAGCCATAAGCGAACCCTGTTGGTCCAACGCGCCTGGCTGAGAGCAAGACATCGATACCACCACCGCTTCCCAGATCAAGCACCTTCTCGCCCGGTTTGAGCGCTGCTAAGGCCGTCGGGTTGCCGCACCCCAGTGATGCGAGCGCGGCAGCCACCGGTAACTCACCCAGCTCTGCACTGCTGTAAAGATCACTGGTGACTACATCACCATTTCCTGTATCACAACAGCTACTACTGCCTGTCCCACAACAGCCTGTGCTCGTGCCACAGCATCCATCGCTCTCAGGCTCGACTTCACCTGTACCTAACACTTGCAAGGCGGTGCGCCCATAGCGCTCACGCACCTCTTCACGCAGCTTTTCACCATCTTGAGGAACTGTACCCATAACAAATGTCCTTTCTGTACTTCACATACTTTGCATTGTGCAACGCGTATTTGCTGACTTATAGACGGAGGGTTTTTCAAAAAGGACGCAATGCCCATTCATGTTATCGACAACCAGAAGCACACCCCTGATTTGTACAGCAGGCGCAATTCGGCTGGTAATCAATGATCTTTCCTAATCGATCAAACTCGAAATGGCAGCAGTCCAACAACATGGCCTTCAGTTTCTCACGCGCTCTCTGCACGCGTGATTTTGCGCCAGATAAGGAAAGACCCATCCGTTCTGCCAGTTCGCGTTGGGTGAGTCCTGCATATTCGGTTAAGAGAAGAGCTTCCCGGTATTCAGCAGGCAAGCTATGCACCATTGCTCTGACACCTGGCAGCAAGTCCTTTACGACATCATCATCCACAACTGGCTCCTCAGGCAGCAGGAGCGCTTCTGTGAGCGCAACGGTCGCTTTATGTTCGCGATAGTAGTCTGCAATAACATTGCGAGTAATCTGGTACATCCAGCTTTGCAGTTTCTCTTCGTCACGCAGGGTGCCAATGCGAGCATGAATTTTCAGAAAGACCTCTTGTAGGATATCTTCTGCATTCTGTTCGTCCGGGATACGTTTGAGAATGAACTGCTTGAGCCTGGGATGAAATTCTTCCCATACTTTTTCTGTTGTCATAACCATAGGCGATGCTCCCTGGCTCTCTCTTACCTGTCGTGACTCAATTGTACACCATCGGTACATAAAGCTGTCGCGCTTCGTAAGTATGATCTTTCCATACATAGAGACGGGAGTTTATCCAAAAGGACGCAAGACAATCTCTTCAAATTCTTCATCTCTCAACCCTTGTTATTTTCGCGCCACTTATGGTATAGTTACATCAAACTAGATTGCTATAAATAGGTTTGAGAGATTGTATGAGTCATAACGTCTCAACTACCCAACCGCTTGACTTCCTCAAGCTGCTAGCGCACAATATTCGCTGGAACATTCTCGCATTACTCACTCGCAGTGACTATTGTGTTCAGGACATCAGCCGCCTTACGGCGCAACCGCAAAATCTTGTATCTTATCACCTCAAACAGTTGCGCACTCATCATATTGTGACAGAGCGGCGAAGCGCTGCTGATAGTCGAGATATCTACTATAGCCTTGATTTTGATACACTACAGACACTCTATACTACTGCTGCTGATATGCTGCATCCTGCGTTATGCAAGACAGATACAGCAGTTGAAGGGGCTATAGCGCATCTTCCTGATACATCGATACGTGTACTCTTTCTGTGTTCGGAGAATAGCGCGCGCTCGCAAATGGCTGAAGCGCTCTTGCGGCATCTTAGCCACGGAAAGATAGACGCCTTTAGTGGCGGCAGCCATCCATCATCCATTCACCCCTATGCAGTGCACGTGATGGCTGCAATAGGGATTGATATCAGTCAGCAGAGATCAAAACATTTTGATGAGTTTCGCGGACAGTCTTTTGACTACATTATTACGTTGTGCGATCGGGTGCTTGAAGTCTGCCCTGCCTTCCCCGGTGATCCAGAACGAATTCACTGGAGCTTTCCCAATCCTGCGGCTGTCGAGGGGACGGAGGAGGAGTTGTATCACGCATTTGAACAAACAAGTCTGCAGCTGACCAATCGTATTCGGCTGCTGCTCACACTGATTGAGCGTCAGAAAGGTAACAAACCATGAAACAACGCGTGCTATTTCTCTGTACTCACAACTCTGCTCGTTCCCAAATGGCCGAGGGATTACTACGACATTTTGGCGGAGACCGCTTTGAGGCACTCAGCGCTGGTACTGAGGCAACGTTTGTGCGCCCCTTAGCAATCAAGGTCATGGCTGAACTTGGTATTGATATCTCGCATCAGGAGTCAAAGACCCTGAACCGCTATCTCATGGAGCCATTCGATGAAGTGATTACAGTATGTGATGCGGCAGCAGAAGCGTGCCCTATCTTCCCTGGCGCCACGCACCGGCGGCATTGGTCACTGGAAGATCCCTCACAGACAACAGGAAGTGAGGAGGAACAATTGGCCGTATATCGCCGTGTTCGTGATGCCCTTCGATTACACATTGAGCAGGAGTTACTGGCAGAAAGTAGAACACCTACGCATCATTAAAGAAAGGTCTACTGATGAGTAGTTCGATAGTTCGGCGCGCTGGGGCTGAGTGTATTGGCAGCTATGCGTTGGTGACAGCAGGATGCGGTGCCGTCATGGTAAATGCAATGACGGGTACATTAACAAATGTCGGGGTTGCGTTCACCTTTGGTTTGGTTATCATGGTGATGGTTGCAGCGACTGGCCATATTTCTGGCGCGCATTTCAATCCAGCCGTGACTATAGCCTTTGCTCTCACGCGCCATTTCGCTTGGCGCGATGTCCCGTTTTATGTAGGAAGTCAGATCATTGGCGCGATAGGTGGCGCTGCAACTTTACGTTTGCTTTTTGGGGATATCGCTAATCTTGGTACAACACTCCCTCATGGCAGTTTTTGGCAATCACTTGGACTTGAAACGCTGCTCACTGCGATTTTAATGTATGTCATTATGGCAGTAGCAACAGATACCCGCGCTGTGGGTCAACTGGCAGCGCTGGCTATCGGCGCAACTGTTGCGCTCGATGCGCTGTGGGGAGGTCCAATTAGCGGTGCATCCATGAATCCGGCTCGTTCTTTTGGGCCAGCGCTGATCTCTGGAGTCTGGTATGACCAATGGATTTACTGGGTTGGACCCCTGCTCGGCGCATGCATAGGCGCAGGTCTGTATCAAGCGGTACGTCTTCCTCTAGTACAAGCAAACAAGTCCCAGGCCGACCCAATTGCGCCATCACAGGATAAACAATCGCTCATAATTAGAGACTGATTCGTGTCAGTTGAGTGGAGGAATGCCTGCTCATACACCCGACATAGCGCTATAGTTCTATCACTTCTGCTCTTTATCATGATCTTTGAACTTGTCAGGAAAAAGATAAGATATAATGAGAAAAGAGCAACGAGCGCACATGTAATAATGCAGAAAGAGCAGGTATATCATCGGCCAGATTTTACATGTCAACATCCCGACGCCTAGTGCCTATTTAGAAGGCATACTCAAACCGGAAGAAGAGGGCATCGAGCCGGAGTACGCGGCGCTTGTCTGTCACCCACACCCGCTGGGCGGTGGGACGATGCACAACAAGGTGGTATTCAAGGTAGCGCAGACCTTGCAGTTGCTGGGGATGCCTGCCCTGCGTTTCAACTTCAGGGGGGTAGGACACAGCACCGGCACATACGACGAGGGACGCGGTGAAATGGACGATACCCGCTACGCGCTTGAGTTTTTGAGTCGCCGCTATCCGGGCATGCCGGTGATTATGGCCGGTTTTTCGTTTGGCGCGTGGGTTAGTTTGCGCGTTGCCGCCGCCGATGATCGTGTTCAGGCCATGATCGGATTGGGCGTTCCGGCGCGCATGTTCGACGGCGATTATCTCAATGACTCCCACAAGCCCAAACTGATCATCCAGGGAACCAACGATGAACTCGCCCCATATGACCTGACCGCGCAGTGGTTTGAGCAGGTGCCAGCTCCCAAAAGCCTGGTTGCGGTGCAGGGCGCGGATCACTTCTTTCAAGATCGTCTTGAAGAGGTGCAGGCCATCATCACCACTTTTGTGCAGGACGTGCTCGCATGACCTCTTTCACTTCACGATTTTTCGGCGGACAGCGTTTGCTTCATTTATTACTGAGCATTTGCAGCGCCTGATTACGCGTTATTATCTTATAGCGCAGCTTCAATTCCAGGATGCGCTGCACGGATGCATTGATGGCAGCCAGCGAAAGCTGGCCGCTGGTCACCGCCTGCTTCAGGCTGGCGAGCATGGTCACGGTATCCTGCAGGCCACGCGGGCCAAGCACCAGGTCGATGCCGGCCTTCACCGCCAGGACCGCGGCCTGGGACAGGCTGTAGGTGTTGCTGATGCCGCCCATCCAGAGTGTATCACTGATAATCACACCATTGAAGTGCAGTTGATCGCGCAGCAGACCGGTCACCACTTTGGGAGAGAGCGAGGTGGGCAGGTTCGGGTCAAGCTGCGGGTTGAGGATGTGCGTCACCATCACCATCGGCACAATGCCCTCGTTAATCATGCTGCGATATGGCACGAAATCAACGGCATTGAGGGTAGCCAGGCTGCGATTCATATAGGGCAGCGAATAATGCGGATCAACACCGGCGCTGCCCAATCCGGGAAAGTGCTTGAGGCAGCCCGCCACGCCGCCAGTGGTTAGACCCTTGAGATAAGCCTGCCCCATCTGCGTGACGAGCTGCGGGTCGGAGCCGAAGGTGCGATCGGGCAGGCCGGGATTATTCAGGTTGGTCAAAACGTCTACGATGGGCATGAAATTGACGTTCAAACCCAGTGATGTCAGGTCTCTGGCAGCGTTCAAGCCCGCGTTATACGCGGCGGTGGGATCGCGCGTCGCCCCGATAGCTGCTTCGGAAGGACGCGGGCCGGTGATGCGAACCAGTTCATTGACCACACCGCCCTCGTAATCGGTGCTAATGAACAAAGGGATGCGCGCTTGCGCCTGCATTGACTGATTGAGCGTTGTCAACTGCTGGCGTGTCTGCGCGTTGCCGTTCTTGTTTTCAATCAAGACGCCGCCGATATCGTTGACCTGGATCATATGCACCAGGTCAGCGTTAAGCGTTGAGCCGTAGAACTCGACAATCACCATCTGTCCCAGCTTTTCATCCAGCGACATCGACTGTACGAGGGCGGCGGCAAGCTGGCTATCAGAAAGTGGAGTTGGAGAGGGATCGGCTATAGCGGTAAGATCTGTGGCAGTTACAGGCAAGGGCGTTTTGTTCGCATTGTTCCCGCCCGTGCCTGAGAATAACGAGGCGCACCCACTGAGAAACAACATCAGGCCGCACAAAACTATCCCATACAAACTCCGCTTCCCGGTTGACCACAGTCGTTTCATTGCCATCCTCCTCCCCCTTTGGCGTGCTTGCCCATGTTTATGCTGGTTTGGGGATCAGCCCAAGTTGCTGCATCATACCCAGCATATCCATCTCTCCCCAATGTTCCACGATCTTTCCATCTTCTAAACGAGCAATATCGATGGCGGTTACTGTGATCTGTTTGCCCGTAGGAGCTGCGCCCATGAACACGCCCTGGTGAGTACCGCGCAGCGTAATTCGAAAAACTACCCTGTCTCCTTCAGCAAAAAGGTCATCGATAGCAAAAGTCAAGTCAGGTATGGCTTTGTGGAATCCAGCAATACGTTGTTTCTGGGCCTCGCGGTCAAGTGACCTGGCCTGTCCAGGCAGGTAGCGCGCATAGTC
>DATGGW010000029.1:0-2722 GCA_035308345.1 Ktedonobacteraceae bacterium
TGGGATCCTCCTGCCTATACCCCGGCCGCAAACGCCCTCAAGGGCAGCCCGCTCCACGTGGAAGTCGAGCGCATGCAGGACGAATAAATCCTACTTAATCACAAGCGTAAACGGCAGGCTCCTGATGTACAAAGGACATAACGCGCCTTTCCCGCAAATGGCTCTCCCATAAAATTCTAACTGGGTAGTGCCTGTACCTTGCGCCGTAAATCTCCATACACACACCTTCGCGGTGGGCAGAGCATACCCTGCCGGTGTTTGTAGTTGCAACTCACCCTGCGACGTGGTGGGGCCTGACCAACTCTGCCCAAACGGTAAATCAACCTCGATCACGTCGCCCACTTTCGCCTTGATGATGGAGTTGCTCTCAGTTTGCTTCAACACAACGTTCGCCGGAGCCGGCGGCGTGCTCATTACCGCGCCGGGGCAGCCATACGCGCTTACGCTCGTGGCGTGAGCCACCGGCGTTGAAGCTGTCGAAGTTGATCCCGACCCCACACTGGCGCCACAGGCGGCCAGCGCAAAAATCATGATCGTCATAAACGAACCAACCAGGAACCATGTACGCTTCTGAACGTTTCGAACGCTACGCATGTTATTTGCTCCTTACACTACACTCTATTCCTTCAAACATAAAGGATAAGTATGAGACCTTCTAATGTTTCAGGACGTTTCATGATGGGAAAAAGTTCCCTATGACCACACAGAGAGATGGAGGACGACCGTCCTCATATCTCAAAAATTCCATACACGAACTCATGCGCAACTCACGTTTATTGTTGCAGGATTTTAGATATCGCCAAACTGGCGCGCAAAAGCAGCAATACATATTTTACAGGTAATAACGTATACATTGGCGTCGTTTTTGTGAATTCACCACTGTATTGTCGATCCAGGGGGGTCGTTCGGGTGGCCCAAAAGTCACCTGGCGGAGTATATAGTATGCAACGAAATGTAGTGCGAAATGTTCTGTTTATCGCGACTTCGCTCGCGCTGATTACTGTAAGTTTAGTGGCTATGGGATTGGGGGCGCGCGCCGAACAGAACCAACCCAAAGTTTTGAGTGGGCAAGTCGCGCCGCTTATCCAGCAGGCGCAATTGTTACAAACCACCAGCTCCGGTCAGCAATTAAACCTCTCGCTTGGCCTGCAACCTCCCAACACGGCAGCGCTGAACGCTTTGCTCGGCTCCATCTATGACCCACAATCGCCGCAATTCCACCAGTATCTGACTCCTGACCAGTTTGAAGCGCTCTTTGCGCCTACGCCCGACGAGGCGCAGCAGGTTGTATCCTATTTGCAGAGCCAGGGCATGACGGTAACTAACGTCGCTTCCAATAACATGCTCATCGATGCCAGTGGCACCGTTGCCCAGGTAGAGCAGGCTTTCAGCACAACCATCAACAATTACCAGCTTGGCAGCCAGGTATTCTATGCCAACGCTACGCCGCCTGTTGTGCCTGCTGCCATCAGCCAGTTGATTACCTCCATTGGCGGTCTCGATGACAGCACGCAGTACCAGCCGCTTTACCTGCGTATGCTAAATACAGGGCATTTTTCAGCGCGCGTGGACGCCAACGGGCCAACAGCCGGCTATGGGCCGAAAGACCTGGCCGCTGCCTACGATGCTGCATCATTACAAAGCTCCGGCATACAGGGTGAAAACCAGACTGTCGCGCTATTTGAGCTGGACGGCTACCAGCCGTCGGATGTGGCGCAATATTTTTCCAACTATGGACTGGGAACTCCTAATATCAGCAATGTGCTGGTCGATGGTTTCAACGGCGCAGCCGGACAGGGAGCCATCGAGGTCGAACTGGATATGGAAGTAGTGGGCGCGATGGCCCCGCATGCTAATCAAGTAGTGTACGAAGGTCCAAATACTATCCAGGGCTTGAACGATACCTATAACCTGATTGTGCATCAACACCGGGCGCAGATCGTCAGTATAAGCTGGGGCCTGTGCGAGTCCAGCACCGGCGGGGCGGAATTGCAGACGCTCGACAACATCTTCAAGCAGGGCGCCGCCGAGGGCATGTCTTTCTTTGCCGCCTCCGGTGATTCGGGAGCGTATGATTGCAACGACAACAACCTGGCGGTAGATTCGCCCGCCGACGATCCCTACGTTACCGGAGTGGGAGGCACCAGCTTACAACTGAATGCCGGGGCCTACGGCAGCGAAACGGCCTGGTCGAACCCTGGTGACACGCAGCGCGGCCCCAAAGGTGCAGGCGGCGGCGGCGGCATCAGCAATACCTATACGCTTCCTTCCTGGCAGACAGGCCAGGGTGTGATTAACTCGAACAGTAGCGGTGCGCCCTGTAACGCGCCCAATGGGCAATATTGCCGCGAGGTGCCGGATGTCTCGGCGAACGCTGACCCCGCGACGGGCTATGCCATCTATTGCACCGTCAACAACGCGGGCTGCCCGGCGACCGGCTGGATGAACGTAGGTGGAACCAGCGGTTCAGCGCCCCTGTGGGCGGGCAGTATGGCCTTGATTAACCAGTACCAGCAGTCACAAAACAAAACGGTGGTTGGTTTTGCCAATCGCGCCCTGTATGGCCTCTTCAATGGGCAGCAATCACTGCCAGCCTTTCACGATGTCACCAGCGGCAACAACCTGTTTTACCCGGCGACGACTGGCTACGATATGGCGAGTGGACTTGGGACGCCCGACATCAACAATATAGCGCAAGACCTGGCTCTCGGCGGTTCCGGTG
>DATGGW010000030.1:0-8660 GCA_035308345.1 Ktedonobacteraceae bacterium
TTTGCGCCAGGATAAGCAGACCCCGGCATACGTTTAGTATAGCATGCAGGTTGAACAGAGTTTACCTACGAATGGGGGGAATATCACCTATACAAAAGGAGGTTAGAGCCAACCTTGCTTAACGGCAACCATGACTGCCTCGGTGCGATTTTTGACGCCGAGGCGGTGCAGTATTTCCTGCACATATCCTTTAACGGTGTTCTCGCTCAGGTAGAGGCGGGTTGCTATTTCACGACTCGGTAAGCCCTGGGCTACCAGGCGCAGTATGACAATTTGCTGCGCGCTGAGTTGCTCCGGAGCCGGCTCGTCGCTTTTCTGTGGCGCGCGCCGCAGTTGCGCCAGCACTGCCACAGCCGCCTTGCTGTCAATCGCAGCCTCGCCGCGCGCCACAGCGCGAATCGAGCGTTTGAGATCGAAACGCTCGATATCTTTGACAATATACCCGCGCGCGCCCGCCTGGATGCATTGCGCTACCAGTGACTCATCGGTGAAAGTTGTCAAAATAATGACTGCAATCTCCGGATAGCGTTCTGTGACCGCGCGGCATACATCGATACCGCTTGTGCCAGGCAGCCGGATATCGAGCAAGATAACATCGGGGCGCAGGCGTTCGATGAGCGCAAAGGCCTGCTCAGCGTTGGCGGCATCTCCCACAATGGCAAAATCCGACTCGGTCGATAACATGGCTTTCAGCCCTTCGCGCACCATCTCATGGTCGTCGATGATAAGCAAGCGAATCATAGTGTGATCACCGCCTTCACAATCAATCCACCCTCTTCGCCATTGGCAAGCGTAAACTGTCCACCCGATTCCTCGACGCGGTGATGCATGCCCTTCAATCCCAGGTGCATAGTATTATTGCGATAGCTTTGCAAAGTTTGCTGTGAGAGGCCAATACCGTTATCCTGCACAACCAGCACGGCCTGCTCGCTATTGACCTGCACGGTCACGATGACAATAGTAGCCTGGGCGTGACGACGCGCATTGGAAAGCGCCTCCTGAGCCAGTGTGAAGAATGTATTCTCGATATGCGCGGGCAGTGGCACCGCCCATTCAGCTACGACAAGATCAACTTCAAGCGAAGACGACTCTCGCAGGTTCGAGATGAGCGTGTACAACATGCTGACCAGCCCGCCCTCTTGCAATTCGTTGGATGAGAGCGCAAAAATGGCGTCGCGCACCTGCGCAGTGCCGAGTGAGGCCAGTTGCTTGATGCTGCGCAGCGGATGTGACAATTTGGAATGGGGAGGTAACTGGCCCATGATCCAGTCAGCCTTCAGACCGATAGTAAACAATGTTTGTTGCACGCGGTCATGTAATTCCTGCGCGATGCGGTTGCGCTCATCGCCCAGCATCTGTCGTTTCTGGGCCTCGGTCAGTTCATGATGCAGAGCCTGTAAATCGGTGGCAAACTTGCTTAATTCCTGGTTGCGGCGTTCCAGTTCCGCCGTGCGTTCATGTACCTGTCGCTCCAGTTCAGCCGCGTGCTCTTCCATAGCGCTGCGCTCGCGCGCCACCAGGTGCGCATTATGTATGGCAACCGCTGCCTGCGCGCTCAATGCCTCGATCAGTTCAACGTGACGCGTATTGAAACGCGAGGGATGCGTATCTCCGATCAGGAAAGCGCCCAGGATAGCACCCTCGCGCGTGCGCAACTGTACACCCAGGTAACTGCGCACAGGGATATGACCGCGCGGAACGCCCACATAGCGCTCATCGGTAAGCACGTCATCAACCACTATAGAGTCGCCGCCCCAGAATACAGGCTGTAGAACTCCTATACCCTCCACAGGTCCAAGTCGGCGAAAGTGCTTTTCAATAGCCGGTGTCGCGCCAGAAATGGCGGCCAGATTGAAGATTACCTTATTCACCGGCTCAAACGCATCTTCGCCCGTCATCTCCGGTATTAGAAAAAAGGCGGCATATTCGGCAGCGGTAACTTTACGCGCAGCATCGGTAATCATCTGCAACAGGCGCTGCAAATCAAATTCAGAGGTAAGCGCAATAGCTATGCGGTTAAGCTGCGCCAGTTCTTCCGCTCGCTCTTGCAAATCAGCGATCAGTTGCGCCCGACTTTCGTCGATAGTCTGTGTCATAGAAAATTAACGCTCTCCGCTAACTCCGAAACAACGAGTGATGGGGATTGATGTAGTATATCATATCAAAATACGCGAGCCAGCAGGTTTTCCACTTATTCTAGCTTGCGGACGAGCGGCGTAGAAACGCGAGAACTACTTCCTCTTCTGGTCTCAGTCCATTATTTGATTTCGTCAACTCCTTTTCGGGATGTGATTTCAAGAAGTCGAGCAGCGAACCATCCATATAGGCGTCAATAATACCAGGATGAACGTAGCACTTACGACAGGTAGCAGGTGTATTACCGAGTTCAGCGGCCGCAGTTTTAATCGCTTGAACGACGTTCTTCCTGACCTGTGTTTCTGACGAAAAAGGTCCAAGCTCTTGAAGCGTACGGGTTGCAATAACTGTGCCACCCCAGGTGCGGAAATCTTTCGCAGTAAAGTTCTGACCTGTGATCTCTTGCAGGTAATTGTTCACATCATCTGACTCGACCACAGACAGGTTGTTATCTATATCCAGGTACTGAAAAAGTTCATGACCAGGAAGTTCCTGGCAGCGTTTCACAATTTTTGCGAGTTGCCGGTCCCTGACATCGATAGCATGCTCTTTGCCACTCTTTCCACGAAAATGAAAGTGGACGTTTGCGCCTGAGACATCGACATGATTACTGCGCATTGTTGTCAGCCCAAATGTGCCATTCTCCCTTACATATTCTTCATTACCGACGCGAATCAGAGTTGTATCAAGCAACCGAACGACGGTCGCAATTACTTTTTCATAAGGTAGGCCTGACAACGCCAGGTCGTGGTAAGTACGTTCGCGTATTTCAGGCAGGGCTTCGCCAAAGACGATGATGCGATCAAATTTTGTCGCATCCCGTACCTCGCGCCACTTCGGGTGATAACGGTACTGCTTTCGCCCTCTGGCATCGCGCCCGGTTGCTTGAATGTGACCGTTAGCCCTCGGGCAGATCCAGACATCCGTCCATGCAGGCGGTATAGCAAGCGACTTGATACGTGCGAGTTCTTTAGCATCACGAATCGACTTACCATCAAGACCAATATAGCTAAAGTTTTTACCAGCGCGCTTACGCTGGATACCAGGTGAGGTATCCGTTACGTAGCGGAGACCTGCGAATCTGGCAACTTCAATTGGGTCATCAGCTTCGCAGAATCGCGGCTCTCCCAATCCTTGAGCACCTAATGGCACAGGCGCTCCAGCCATTCCTATTCTCCTTCTAGCTTCTGGGGAGCAAAGAAACAAACTCTTCTATACACTAAAAATGTTATAGAAAACCTGTCAATAGGTATCACGTATTTTGAAGCTTACATGTGACACATGCGCGATGATAATTTATCCCAACAGCCTTATATCTCTATTCAACGCGGCAAAACACCGCCTTTAGATAGGCTGTTTCAGGCATCGCCAGGTTTATCGGATGATCTACCCCGTGTGTGTACGTCTCCAGTAACTGTACCGTTCGCTGCAGACGCTGCGCCGCCTGTGACAATATTCCCAGCACATCATCCATACCGATTACCCCAGAACATGAACAGGTCAGCAGGATGCCTCCCGGTCGTAATACCTGCATACCCAGCGTATTTAACCGGCGATACGCCTTCAGTGCCTGTGAGCGCGCATGCTGCGTTTTAGCAAAAGCGGGTGGATCAAGCACCACCACATCAAACAACTCTCCCTGCGTCTGAGCCTGCTCAAGATAATCAAATACATCGGCTATATGAAATTCATGCCGGTTTGGATCAAGGCCGTTCAGCACAAAGTGCTGCCGCGCGCCCTCGATGGCCGGTTCAGATATATCGACACTGGTGACATGCGTTTCTGCGCTGGTCAGGGCAGCGTAGACGGAGAAAGCGCCGGTATAGCTGAAACAGTTCAACACGCGCTTCCCCCTGGCATATTTGCGCATTGCTTCGCGTTTATCGCGCTGGTCAAGAAAAAAGCCTGTTTTCTGGCCTTCCCAGGGGTCAACAAGAAACAATACACCATTTTCGCGGATGGCAACGCGCGTGGGGACCGCACCGGCGACCACCTGTGGCTCTTCTACCTCTATACCTTCGCGACGGCGCGATTGACTATCGTTACGCAATAACAACCCGTGTACCCCTATCCCGGTTTCCTCCATCAACCCTTCTATAATGAGCGGGCGTAATTGTTCCATGCCAAGCGTGTGTACCTGAGCCACTAATACTTCCGCGTAGCGATCTACAACCAGGCCAGGCAGCCCATCGCCCTCGGCGTTTATGAGTCGATAGGCGTTGGTTTTCTCCATTTCAAACACCTGGCGCAATGCTGCCGCGCTGTGGATACGCCTGCGCACGAAATCATGATCTATAGGCTCGTTGCTATCGCGCGTCAGGATGCGTATGGCAATATCTGTTTGAGGATTATAATATCCCCGCGCTACAAACTGGCCTGTTGCGGATTTTACGTCAACCAGGCCGCCTGGTTCGACCCAGTGCGGCGGTTGCTGCAAGGCTCCCGAAAAAATCCACTGGTGCCCATTTTGCAGGCTTTCCTCTTTATGTGGTTTCAGACTGGCAGTTGGGTAATGAATCTCTAAGCTCATACTCCACTCTTTCTGAGTTACATCATTTTTCGTTATTATCGCATATAACAGAAGGACGAACAGATTGTTCGCCCTTCATAAAAAAGTGGAGTGATTGACCTCCGGGTCAGCCATCTATCTATGCATTGCTATTATGCAATCTGATGGCTGCGATCACCGGGTCGGTGTGATGTTCCGCCATACGTTTTTCGGCTTTGCGCAGGTTATATGCGCTATTGATTAAAGCAATATGCGTGTACGCCTGAGGGTAATTGCCCAGCGCCATGTTCGTCTCTGTGTCGAACTCCTCGGCAAACAGGCCAAGTTGACCGGCATTGTTGAGCAGGCGCTCAAAGAGCGAACGCGCTTCTGCAATACGTCCCTGCATAGCCAGGTTATCTACCAGCCAGAAGGTGCAGATGGTGAATGTCCCCTCACTACCCGGCAACCCATCTTCTGCATGATAGCGATAGACAAAGCTATGTTCATCGGTCAATTGCTCGATGGTACGGTCAACGGTCGAGCGCATGCGTGGATCATCAGGCGCGATAAAACCAACCAGGGGTAGCATGAGATTGGAGGCATCCAGAGCCGTGCTGTCATAAGACTGGGTAAAGGCGCCAACCTGGCTATTGTAGCCGCGCGTCAGGATATCGGTGCGAATCTGGTCGCGTATCTGCCGCCAGCGCGGTAGGTCAGCTTCCAGATTCAACTGCTCCGCCGCGCGAACAGCCCGATCGAGCGCAACCCAGCACATGACCTTGGAATACACGTAGTGACGCGGGTCGCCGCGCATCTCCCATATACCTCTATCAGTCTCATGCCAGTGCGCGCAGACATGCTCAACCAGCATCCGCAGCATTGCCCAGAGTGATCCTTCCAGCCTTTCTCCATAGCGCTCGAAGCCACCCTGTCGTCTGAACAGGTGGATACAATCCAGCACCTCACCGAATATATCCATTTGCTTCTGATCGACAGCGCAATTACCCACGCGCACCGGTCTAGAGTCACAATAGCCGCTCAGATGAGGTAATTCTCTCTCGGCCAAATCGTGCTCGCCGCGAATACCATACATTATTTGCAATTCTTCGCCATTTGAGTAAGAGAGACGACGCAGCCAGTGGGTAAAGGCATGCGCCTCTTCTGTGAACCCTAAGACATTCAGCGCATAAAGCGTGAAAGTAGCATCGCGCAGCCAGGTAAAGCGATAGTCCCAGTTGCGCACGCCGCCCAGTTCTGATGGCAGCGACGTGGTGGGAGCCGCTACGATTGCGCCGGTTGGAGCATATGTCAGCATTTTGAGTACCAGAGCGCTGCGCTCGACCCACTCCTCGTATGGCCCATGGTAGGTGCAACTATTCATCCAGGTGCGCCAGCAGTGCAGCGTATGCGCCAGTTCCCAATCGAAGTTGCGCTGGTGCAACTCTTCTTCAGCCAGCCTGCGCGCAGCCCTGGCGTTGCGCCCCATACCAACCGCGAACACCAGGCGCTCGCCTTCTTTCAGCGTGGCTTGCACAACGATCGAGGGGTACATATCCTCGCCTTCTTGCCGGACAGACATGCTAAATGATGGCAAACGATAGGCTCCAACTATACCCAGACCGACATGCTGCTGACCGCCGGATATTACCGCGCCCCTGCAGTCCTGAATAAGCGATACTTCACAGGGGGCTGCAGCATAATCAGGAGTGACTTTAAGGATCATGGTGACTGGTAGTTCGCCATGCGTGCATTCGATGAGGCGCACAAGGCAATGACAGGAACCATCTTCACGAGTCCAGGTATTGTTGTTCAACTCACGGAATTGCCAGGCGCTCAACGTCTCTACCGGCATAAAATCCGTCAGAACCACCTCGCCTACCGCGTTTGTAAACCTGGTCTGCAATACATTGCTGCCACGCAGGTAACGCTGCGTTCCAGCAATGCTCTGATCGTCTGGTCCGATTTGAAAGTAGCCCCCGCGCTGCGCGTCCAGCAAGCGGCAGAAGATAGCAGGACTATCGAAATCCGGCAGACATCCCCAGTCAACAGAACCGTTTGGAGAGACCAGCACCGCCGAGTGGCAATCTCCAATGACGCCATAAGAATTAATAGCTTGATAAGTTCGAGTGTTAGTGTTCATCCCTACCCTGTCCCTTGTTCTAGTGAAAATCATGTGAAAAATTTCTCTGGACTTTATATCGTCCTTATATCAATGGTTAACGGAATAATGAACACCTCGGTAACAAGAATTTTGTTCTATACCGCTATCGGGTTTTGCCCATCTATTTCCAGGTTTCCATATAACCAGCAACACTCATTTTCTGATACAGATTCCTCTCTCATGAGGATTGCGCGCGAATGGCCAATTGCTGTGAATTTCCACACGTATGTGAACGTAGTACATATACAGATAGTATTAAGTGCGAGAGTTGTGCGTTTGGTGATTTTCTTGCCCTTAACGCATGACGGTGCTACACTGATAACCAACCACCCGCAATGCCATGCCTGAAAGGAGTCGTTGGATGCCCCGCAAAGATCGCGTATTTGAAACCTTTGCGTCTTTGCCATAGGTCAGGTACACATGCCGGTCGTTATACATCATTTACCGTACCCGTCGGAGCCAGTGATTTCGTAGCCAGCGGGGGCGACATAAAAAGGAGCCTCCCGTAGTTCTTCGACATGGCTGTCTCCGCCTTTATAGATTATCTGTTCTTCAAAGCCTGGGAACGCATTCTCTTACAACGCGAGAAGGCGGCCCGGCCAGAAGAGATTCGCGAACGTATCCCGGCAGAGGTTCATTAGAAGGGTACACCTTTGCCAGTATCATTAAGAAAGGAGTAAGCTTTAGCGAGTAACAGCAAGCATGCTTGTTTCGATCAAGCAATGTTTTTACCGGTCTCCAATTTAGTCTTACAATGCACGCCTTTCAACGAGGGAGATTACAGTAAGCGCCCACGAAAGGTGATACGCAGGAGGACAAGAAAACGATGAAACTATCTGGTTTGGGAGGCAAAAAACTTGCCTCAATTGTTAGCGCACTTATGCTTTGCGGGGTGCTCGCCGCCTGTGGCAGCGCCAACGGTGGATCTACCTCCATCAACGGCAATAATGGTGTAGGGTGCAAGAAGATCGGCGTACTCCTACCGGAGACAGCCACTTCAGCGCGCTGGGACGGTGATGACAAGCCGGACCTGGAGCGGGATATTCCGGCCACGCTGTCTGGCGCGACTGTTGACTACGCCAACGCGCAAGGCAACGCCGATCAGCAGCAGACCCAGGCTGACGCAGCTCTGACCAAGGGTGATTGCATCCTGGTTGTGGCCGCCAGCGACAGCGTCAAGGCTGCCCGCATTGTGGCCGATGCGAAGGCTGACCATGTTCCCGTCATCGCTTACGACCGTCTCATCCAGTCCAACGACCTGGCTTACTACGTCTCCTTCGACGGCGTGGCGGTCGGTAAACTGCAGGGACAGTACATCGCTGATCACTACAAGTCATACGTGAAGCCTGGAAAAGTCGGCAACGTAGTGATGATCAACGGCTCAAAGACGGACAATAACGCGATCCTCTTCGCACAGGGCGCGCACGATATTCTCGATCCACTGTTCAGCAGCGGCGTGCTGAAGAACGTCTACGAACAGTTCACTCCCAACTGGGACAACCCGACCGCAGAGACCGAGATGAACGCCGCGCTGACTGCCCAGGCGAATAACGTGCAAATCGCCTATGTCGCTAACGACGGCATGGCGGCCACTGTAATCGCAGCTCTCAAAGCGCAGAAGCTCAACGGTAAAGTGCTGGTCACCGGCCAGGATGCGACCGTTGCCGGTCTGCAGAATATCCTGCTGGGCGATCAGACAATGACCGTCTTCAAGGATATCACGCTTGAGGCCCAGGCAACCGCTAATGTGGTGGCTGCGATCAGCAAAGGCCAGAGCACTGCCAGTCTGACCAATGGCGTGACTACGGCGACCCAGGGCGGAGCGAACATCCCATCCGTGCTGGAGCAGCCACAGGCCATCGACAAGACGAA
>DATGGW010000031.1:0-8504 GCA_035308345.1 Ktedonobacteraceae bacterium
AGCCCTGTGGTGTCAAGGGAAGCGAAGCGGCTTGACACCACAGGGCGGCGTGGTAGACTGCCTCATGCCTGATTGAAAGGCTCTGTCGTTTCATCGCTCTCCTCTCTCTTTCTCACTACTCGTCCAGGGGCTTGACATAGAGGGTCTTTCTCATGCCCCGATTCTCTCCTCGATTCTACCACGTTTTCAGGTGGCCTCTCCACCCAACTTCCCTCTTTTTTCCATTCCACCTCTGACAGAAAAACCGGTAGACAACAGTGGATTTCCGTGGATGGGGGTAGAAATTCGATTGGCCTGTGGAGGGGATGGAAGACGTCGGTCAGTTCCTCACTTGCGCGACGGAGCCATCGTAAGCAGGGTGGACAGCAGGAGCTTCATTCTGATCTCGCGCAGCAGAGCGTCACGTAGATGGCGGTAGGACTTTACTTGCTCGTCGGGCGCAAGATCAGGAGGGGGCGGATCTTCCACCGACCAGAGCTGGTGCCGACCGGCACCGGGAATGGTCGGTCACGTATCGGTCGTGCCGCTGCAGAGAACTACGCCCTCATCCCAACGCATTCCAAAAGCCGGCTGGATGAGGTGACCGGATGGGATGGGCGCGATGCTTCGTTCGCGCAATACCTGCTCAGCCAGGAGCCGTCCCTGCTCGTCGTGCGTGGGCGTCCCCCAGACCTCCCACCGTTCACCGGCATGAGCCGCGAGCAAACTTGCAGCAAGGATGGAGCGGCTTGATCCACGCGCGCAAAGAAACACGATGCGTGCTGTCATCTCACCTCCTGAGAGCTACCAGTACATGCGCAATGTTTAACAGGGCCTTCAACTGAGCACGAGAAGGACACGATGGGAGCAAGCCTTCACTAAGCATAAACCCTCCACCAGATGATCGCGCCCACCATCTCCTCAATCGGCGGCGTCAGGACACCATCCCGCTCGACCAGCCACCGCTCCATCAATCCCCGCAGTTCATGGCGCGTCTGCGTATCATCGGGCAAGATCAACTGCTCCAATAACCCCTCAACTGCCGCATCGAGCGAGGAGTAGTGGAATTGTAGGCCTGGAGGCGCATTGACCACCTCCACATTTGCGTAGACACCCATTTCGTACAGGACGTCCAATGCGTGAATGTAGCTCGGCGGGAAGCAACGCTCATCTCCATGAAAATGCCACCAGAGGGGGGCGGTTATCGCATCAAAGGGAGTCGCGCGCATCGAGATGTAACAGGCGCGGCGAGTCGCCGCTTGAAGTTTCGCCAAGAAGGGCGCGATATCCATAATTGGATACAGTACATGACTACAGATCACTATGTCGGCGTGGAGATCTTCAGGTGTATCTTGCCAGGTAGACTGCACGCAGGAAATATTGGTTGCTGCATGTTCTCTCGCATCATTGCGCAGGAAATCCAGCATAGCAGCATTGGGTTCAACAGCGGTGACTTGTCGTGCCAGTGGCGCGAGCGCCAGGGTATAGCGTCCGGTACCCGCTCCGACATCCAATACGCTCATCTGTGGCGTCACCTCGCTACGTATCTTGAGGAAGAGGGGATCGTCGGCAGTAGATTCCCTGGTTGAGCGGTGAAACCAGTGCGCCCGTCGGTCCCAGTAGTCGGCGCTGGTACGCCCCAGGCGCGCATAGGCCGCGTCCATTTGTTGCGCCCGTGCCTGTATGATGGCAGCCCAACGTTCAACAGCAGTCTCCATAGAACCTCACATCTCGTAGTATCCCGGTGATTCAATTGAAAAGCCAGATGCGTGAAGAGCGAAGCGGTTTACAATTTTACAACGTCTCATTCACGATGTCGAGGTGATAGCGAGTCCAGCGTTCGAGATTGGCTACCTGGCGCGGTGATAGCACCTGGCAGGCCCAATTCCAGTGGATAGAAACCCAATCGCCGACCTGGGCCGTGCTGACGAAGCCACTGCCATCCAATTCCCAATTGATGGTGCGGCGCTCTGCTGCGCCCAAAACGAGGCGGTGGCCAACGATCAGCAGCGGCATCACCTCTACAATCAGCGTATTCCCATCCAGGGAAACCACTTTGCCCCAACTGATACGGCAGTTGTCCATGAACGAGAGCGCCTGGGGCCACCCGTTGCGCGGGCATACTTCCAGCACGTGAAAGCTGTGATGCGGGTGCGCGCCCGCCGGGGCCTTGCCCAACACGAGTTCGAGGTCACGGGCGCGCATCTGAGGGCCAAAGCGCTCGCGCAGTGAGTCGTATAATGCGCGCGCCTCAACGCCTTGCAGGAGGTCATTGCCCAGCCAGTAGGCCTCGACCACGCGCGCGTCAAATGGGTCGAGAATCGCGTTGCACTCGGCGATCAAGCGCAGGTAGGGCATAGCACCGGTAAACTTGCGCAGGAGTCCACGCAAACCGTCGTCCGTGACCCCCTCTAAACAGTAGTCGAACAGCGCGCGGTTGTCATCACCGCCGCAGTAGGTGAGCCGGTTCGGCATGAACGCATAGCGCGCGAACAGTTGCGGACCGTCCAGGCGCGAACTCCTATCTGCAAACAGGCGGGTATCCACGCTTCCGGCATCCGTATGCATGGAAAGAGCAAACCGATCTTCCGGCATCAGGCTGCCCCTGCCGCGAGTTGCCGCCGTTGTTTGCGCGGGAGCACAAACAGCGCCGCGCCCAACACGAGCAATGCCATAGCGACGAGCTGCGGGGCGGTAGCCGCGTGCCGGTCCAGCACAGCGGAAAGCAAGATCGTGATGATGGCGCCGATGGTGAGTACGCTCGTCACCAACGTCGCCGGTGCCCATTTGAGCGCACTGTACCAGGTCCATACGTACCCCATGAGTACGGCTGCTGTGATTACGACCCACAACCACTGCGTGCCGTTCAGCGTGAAGGCTGCTGCCGCGTGTCCGGTGAAGGCCAGGAACAGCCACATCACCAGCGCGCCAACGCCCATGCGGCCCAAAGCGGCGGTTTGGGCACTCATCCATCCCAGCACCTTTTTGGCGAGGATGGTCTCGACCGCCCACAACAATGTCGCGATCAAAATCAGCGTGTCGCCCGTATCCCAACCACCCCAATGTGTGAGAGGTTGGAGGAGGAACTGACCCGCTGCCAGGACGATCAACCCCAGCATTTGCCACCCACCCAGGCGCTCTTTGAGCAAGGGCAGCGCGAGCAGAGCCACCCAGATGAAGAGCGACTTTTGAATGAGGGCCGCGCTTGCCGCGGATGCAGTAGATAGGCCCTGGAAGAACAGGAGGAATGGGATGCCGCCGCCGATGACTCCCAGGCCGATCCAGGCGAGCCACCGCCTGGCCGTCAAGCCCCGCAATTCTCTCCAGCTGGCGAGCAATCCTACCGCCGCCAGGAATCCGATCACGACTACGCTGTTCTTGAGCGTCGTATAAATGAAGGGATTGCTGACCTGGGCCACACCGAATTTGTTGACGTAGATCGAGATACCGCTCACGATGGCCGCGCCGAGGGCCAGCAAGATTCCTTGACGTTGAGAGAGTTTCATGATTGTGCCTCCTCGAATTGTCGATCTAATTCCTTGATGAATTCCAAGAGTTGGGACGCCTCGTCCGCTTCCAGCGCTTGAACTGCCATGCCCGCGTTAATCAGCACCCATTTCCCGGCCTGGGCTTCTTCGGCTGTCAGCAAGCCGGTGTGGACTGTGCGCGTGACACCCTGCACCTCCACCCGTCCAATGTGCTTTTCAGCATCTACTATTTCGACGAGTTGCCCCGGTATGCCCATACACATACGTCAGCTCCTTTACTGCATACGCAATTCACGGCTGCGTGCCGCAGCCAACTGGCGCAGGCGCAAGCCATTCCAGTTCCCAATTTCATACTCACCAGCCCGCCAGCCCATGCTCCAACTGGCGTTCAGGCGCTGGCGTAGGGCCCGCACGACCTCATGCTGCCCTTCTGGCGCGGTGCTCCACAATGCCAGTATCCAGAAGCTGCGCGGGCCGACAGAGCCAATATTCCAGCGAAGCAGCCGGGAGCGGTCTCCCTCGCGGCGAAACTCCTGGAGCGATGACAACAGCTTCCAGAGGTGTCCAGGATTGGCCGCTTCGATCAGCGCGGTGATGGCATAGACGCCACAGCCGCTCGGATCGGCCACGCGACCTCCAGGCATTCGCCCTGCCTGCTGCACCGAGAGCGGCAGATGTGGAACGTGAGGCTGCGCGTCGCTGCGGAGTTGTTCTTCCGCTTCTATGCCATTGCTGAGCGCAAGTCCCTGCCACGCGCCTTCCTCGGCCTGGGTAGGTATCCAGCGCATACTCCAGAACGATGCCGACCAGCGCGAGAACATCCACATGAACTCCTGGTGCGCCCCCGAACTCATGAAGTTGAACATAGCCTGCCGATCCTGCCAGACCGTCATGGTCAGGAACTCGGTCGGGCTGGCGATGGCGCTGACATAGCGGATCAAGCCCTGCGTTGTCGCCAGTTGCTCCCTGACAAATCTCCGCGCCCGCATCATCGGTAAGCTGTAGCGACCGTTGCGGAGCTTGTTGCGCGTCGTGACCGCCAGCATGTGCTCTATCCCTACTCTCTACGCGGCAAGGAATCCAGGAATCGCTGCATCTCAGCAGTAGCGCCGCCGTCCTCCTTGCAACCACACCCCTCTCCCGCCTCCTCTTGCGCGTTCAGTATGCGCACCATGACCGAAACGACCAGCGCCTGGGCCTGCTCCACCGACTGGCGGAACTCTGGTGAAAGCTGCGACCAGCCAGACATGAGCTGTACGTCGCCCAGAAACGACGTGGCGATCATCAGCCTCCCCGGCCATTCCCCCATCTCGCGCTCATAGTACTCGATCAGTGGCTGCAGAGGGGTCAGACGCGCTTCCGCAGTCACGCCAACACCTTGCTGAAACTGAGTGATGTCTCCAATGTACTCCATTACCTGCTCCTTTTCGATGACGAGCCTTCACCAGTAACGTATAAAAGCTGCGCATTCAAGACACATGGACGTTATCGGCTCGCTGAACAATTCGCACCGGTGTGTCTCCCGTAGGTGGTCATCGCACAACGGTACCCTGCAGGTTACGCACTTCGCCGTTACCTTTCCACCGCAGAAGTAGCACTTCGCCGGGTCCACTATGGGCCTCTGCTCTATCGTTTTGTGTTTTCGAACGACCGGTTTTTCCATCTCCGCTCGCTTTGCCTTCTTTAGCTACAGCTTACTACGAAGTCAGGCCGACTACCCTTTTGAGGGTAAAAACAGCACCTGTTTCAAGCTCCTCCCGCCGTACCTGGCTCAGTTGTCACAAGCGACATGCCGGTGAGCTGACGAAGCTCGCCGATCAGCCGCTCAACGCTCAGCTCCACCGCGCGCTCCACCGGGGGACTCAGGCCAATGACGAGTTCATCGTACAGTGTCGGCTGGCAGCCCAGCATATAGATGGAAGGAGGAAGCACCCCCAGCGCCCGTGCCAGGATCAGCGCCCGCGAAGGCGTCGTCATGTGCATATTGGCGAGGAACTCCTGGCGTTGTTCCTGCGGCCACTCCGCCAGATCCTGCACCTCTGTCTCTAGCAAAAAAAGCGTCCCTGGCGCGCCTTTGCGGTCTACCGCATCGACAATCAGCAGCACATCGTAGCCATCAAATAATTCCTGCACCAGGCTAATGCCGCCAATACCTGTCTCGACGACCTTGACGTTACGCGGAAGATCAGGCCGCTGCGCCAGTTGCTGGGCGACCGCCACGCCGTAGCCATCATCGCCGTGGAGTACATTTCCGATGCCCGCCACGAGTACGCGCCGTCCATTCCCATTGCCTCTTCCTGTAGCTTCCTTTGCCGTATCTGTCAACTGCTCTTCCCCTCGCCTGATTTTCCTGTTGCCTGTGCCACATTGAGCGGTACCGATTCGACGTTGAGCGCAAGCTGGATCATCCCGTCACGAATCGCCGCCGGTATCACCTGCAAACGACCAGAACCGCCATCGAGCCGCTTACCGGTCCGGATATCGTAGCGACAGTTATGCCAGGGGCAAATGAGGGTATTTCCCTCCAGCTTGCCTACTTCAAGCGGTAAAACCGAGCCGGGGCAGGCATTGCGGTAGGCATAGATTTCACCATCCAGATAAGCGAGCAAGATGCGTATGCCCTCGACCTCAACGCCCTTCAACGCGCCGGACTCGTAAGACTCCAGGGCAAGCACCGGGGTAAAGACGGGGCGTTTGATGGTGCGCACCACCGGGCCTACCTGCTGCAAGGGGATAAATCTTCCAGGAGGGGGAACTTCGGCCGGCTCATGCGTTTTAAGGGAGCGGAAACCTGGAAAGCCCTGGCGCAGCGCTTTCTCGATTTCGTGCAGCAGCGCCTGTGTTGAGCTGGCAACTCCGTTGTCTGAACCGCTCAGACTGATGTGTACTTCGCCATCATCGACTTTCAATACCTCGATGGTATAACCAAAGGAAGCAAAATAGGGTCCTGATTCCTCAAGCACCCGTTCTACCAGTTCGACTGGTTCGGGCGGCATCAGATCATAGAGCGTCAGGAGTACTTCGACTGCTGGGTCCTCCAATAGCTGATCGAGCAACCCCAGTCCCGCATTTCGAAGCGCCTCAACCAGCCGTTGGACGCCAGCGCGATGCAGCACATCGATCAGGCCCAGCATCTCCATTGCCTGTTCGCGCACCTTGACAATCGGGTGCTGCTCGAATGCCTGCACTAGGCTGTCCAACCTCTGCGTGACCTGGTCGAGGGTCTGTTCTGTCACGGCATCTTCCTTTTGCGCCATCGTTTATCCGCCATCTAGTCATCTACGCAGGACTGCAATGGATACATTTATCGCGCGCGACTCCCTTGCAGTGCGGGCAGTCCGGGCCGCACTCACCATGTCCCTGCATAGTGATGTCAGAGAACTCGTCGGCAAAGCGCCGTCCTCCTTCTCTGGCACCATAATCGGTGAAAGCGTAGCGGGGTGAGGGAGTATCATCGCTTCGCACGAGGTAGCCATCAACGACCATGCTCTCCATCTGCGCAGCCAGCAGGCGTTCATCGGCGGGCAGAAAGGTGCGCAGATCGCTCACCGTGACGCTCTCGCCGAAGCCCTCCCCTCTGTACCAGTACATCACCTGCAAGATTTCGTCGCGCCAGTACAGTTCATCCAGGGGTTGCAACTGGTCTACCCGATCCTCGCGTTGCTGCATATGCTTACCTCCACCTCAAACAGCAGGTATGGTGCTAAAACGCATTCCTAAACAAACAAAATCGACGTTTTTTTCCCGCCCGTCACATCCTTTTCAAGCAGAGAGAAAGCGGGTCTCCCATGCTGTGAGTGGGCTAGTCGAGAGGCCATCTAACGGCGCAACTGTCGCCAGTTGCACCGCCTGCACCGCCGTAGCGATAGCCGCCTGCACAGGCTCGCTGAAATCCGCACCCCAGTCTTCATCGCGCGGCTCGACCTCCACTACTACCACGTCAAGGGGCCAGATGGCGAAGTAGCCGCCGACGATCAGCAGATTGTCCAGGCTAATCACGCCGGTGACTCCCTCCCCAACGCGCCCCTGTATCTCCTCGTGGTCGGGAAGCCGCCCATCCCAGCGATAGCAGTACACCTGCCCCGGCTGGCGGGAACGCCCCACGGCCCCAACCAGGATGACCCGGTCGTAGAGCGGAACATCGCGGAAGCGATGGACCGCCGCAATCGGGCCACCTGGTCCCACATCGTCTATTTCAACCCCGGCGGGCCACTCCAACTGCTGCAGCTCCTTCAGAATCGCCAGCCCGACCGAAAGATCGCGCAAGTAGGAATAGCCCACCGCACCGATGAAAACGCGCTTCGTCTCACCCATTACTCATCGATACCACAGGCGCAAGTATTGATCTCACGCGAGATCACATGGTCCGACCCTTCCACGTGAATATGTGTCGTGCAGGGCATACAGGGGTCGAAGCTGCGGATCGTGCGCAGGATATCGATGCCCCGGTAGTCCTCGGCTTTCGAGAAGTTCTCCAGGACCGGCGTACTCATCACGGCCTCCTCGTAAGCGCCGGGGTTGCCCCAGGGATCGCGCGGCGAGGCGTTAATCGTCGATGGCGTGTTGATCTGGTAGTTCGAGATCGCGCCGTCATCCACCACCAGGTGGTGAGACAGATATCCGCGGCCCGCGCCCCAGAAGCCAGCGCCAATCTGCGTACCCCGGCGCGGAAGCTCAAAATCGGTGCTGACGCGCGTCTTGCCCTGCTTGAGCAGATCCATGCCCATATGCCAGTTGTCCATCGCCACCATCGTCGAATAGGCGATGCAGTAAGCGCGCCCGCGATTGCGCTCGAAGGCGTTCCAGTCCTGCGGTACATACCATTCCAGGTAGGCCGCCGGGAGTTTTGCGGCCTTCGGAACGTGAATGCGCAGGCTCTTACCGGTCGCCTCCAGGTAACGGTTCCAGTGCAGTTTGTCGGCCACAGCCGTATTCCACAGGCGCGCATACGCGCCCGCTTCCATCGTCGTCCTGTCCCAGCGCGGGGCCGTGTCCCATGTGTAGCGTTCCTTCCAGTTCTGACCGCCGGGTCGCGGT
>DATGGW010000032.1:0-3732 GCA_035308345.1 Ktedonobacteraceae bacterium
GACAGAACTTGTGAGCGTTTCTACTCGGCATCCCTCGCGACCTTCCATAATATCGCAGGATGTGAGCATACAGCGGCATAAGAGGCGCGGCGGGTTTCATCCCTTGTTAAATATGCATATTGCTCCGCGGCTTGCGCTGGGCTTTCTCATTCCGCTCCTCATGGCGGCCATTGCATTGGGCAGTGTTGTTTCGCAGGATCAGCAATTGCAGGCGCACCAGACGTCCTTTTATCAATCCCTGGTGCAGGGGAATACTTCGCTCAATAGCGCGGTTAACACCTTGAAACAATTGCGCAGCAACACGCTTGGAATGCTCAATGATGAAGCTAATTCCCAGACATCGCTACAAACATTGAGTGAAGATAGTAGAGCCCTTCTCTTAATCACCGGGCAAGTGAATGTCGCCCTCAACGACTACCAGCAACATGATCTCTTTGTGGGTTTTCCTGATCTTGTCTCCCTTTTAGCGCAAGCAGGTCACGGCACTCTCGTGGGGCAACAGCGCACCTATACCAACCGGGCTTTGTTTGCTTGGCACGAGTATAGCGGAACGCAGCAACTTATCCTCTCTTATCTCAACCAAGGAGATACTGCGGATGCCATGTTTGCGGAAGTAAACACGGCGGAACAAGATTACGCAGATAGCGCGGGGTCGCTGCTGCAGCTCATCCAATTTAACGATAACCTGGTACCCGCCGTGCATGATGCCATCAGCGTCGAGCAAAGAGGGTTGCTTGTGATAACAATCCTGGCGGCATTATGTATCCTGTTTGGGATAGTCATAGTGGGTTGGCTCGTCTTTGTCACACTCGTGCGGCGGCTGCAACGGCTGCGCCGTGTGGTGAATTCGATTGAGGGCGGTGATGTTGAGGCCCGCCTGGACGTCGTAGGGCGTGACGAAATCGCCAGAGTTTCAAACTCCATCAATGATATGCTTGATACCATCGTTGGGCTGCTGGATGAGACCAGGCAACAGCGCGACGAACTGGTGAACGCCGAAGAACTCAAGCACCTGCACCAGGAATTACAGAGCAAAAACGAGGCATTGAACGAGGCAAATGCTCGCCTGGCTGCTCTGGCGACAACCGATCCGCTGACCAGCTTGCCCAATCATCGCACAGTGATGAATCGTCTTGAAGAAGAAATTTCACGTTGTCAACGGACACAAGAGTCATGCGCTGTCCTCTTTATCGACCTCGATCATTTCAAACAGATCAACGATACCTGGGGACACCGCGCGGGCGATGCTGTGCTCTGCGAGACCGCCAGAAAGTTAAGACAGGCTTTGCGTCTGGAAGATTTTGTTGGCCGTTATGGCGGCGAAGAATTTGCCCTCGTCTTAACCGAGGCTGCGCTTCCTGAAGCCAGGCGGATCGCGGATCGTCTGCAGCATCTGCTGGCCGATGAGCCGTTTCACTGGGAAGCCGAAGACTCGTCGCAGGCAGCTTCCATCTCGATTACCGGCAGCATTGGCATTGCTGTATTCCGCGAACATGGACAAACCTGCGAAACCCTGATCGAAGCAGCGGACAATGCCATGTACCATGCGAAACGCAGCGGGCGCAATCGAGTATGTGTCTCCGGGGAAGAAATGGACTTTCTGGAAGAGACATTGGAGAGTTTCGCTGAACAGCATACCAATAACGGTGTCGTTTTACACGCGCTCGCTGCCGTCTCGAGCGCGCACGATGGCGATACAAGCGCCCACTCGCTGCGCATGGTTCATATGGCCGAGGCTACTGCCATCGTGCTGGGCTGCTCCGAGGAAGAAGTTCGCCTGGTGCAGTTGGCCGCGCTCCTCCACGATATCGGTAAGGTGGGTATTCCGGATGAAATTCTGCACAAACGGGGGCCATTGACAGATGATGAATGGATGGTGATGCGCCGCCATCCGAATATCGGTCGTCAAATTTTGTCGCAGGCAGGCGGTAAATTTGAGTTGCTCTCCCATATTGTTGTCGCCCATCACGAACGCTGGGATGGCAATGGCTATCCTTATGGCCTGGGCGAAGAATCTATCCCCCTGGGGGCGCGCATCCTCTCAGTGACCGATTCCTATGATGCCATGACCTCCGACAGACCTTATCGCAAGGCCATGCCGCTCTCAGACGCCCGCCAGGAATTGCAGCGCTGCTCCGGCAATCAGTACGATCCACGTGTGGTCGCCGCATTCTTACAAACGCTCGACGAGCAGGAGCAAGCATCTCTTCCCCAACAAGCTTCCGCCATCCTGTAGAGACGATTAAGAATGGCCCAACACAACCCCAGGGCGGGGAAGGTTATCGGACAAATTGTTTCAGCACTTCATCGACGCCGGGATGCATGCGATTCAGGCGTAAGTCTTCTGCCCCGCCTGGATCGGTTTGCACGAGCAGGATGCCCTGCTGGATGCACGTGTTGAGCAATTCGCGCGCGGAATCTCGCGTCAGGCGGCCCCGGAAACGATTCTTCGGATTGACGGGATCACCGATAAAGTTAGAAACGCCAATAATCGTGCGCCACGACCAGTTGCGATCAATGTAATCCAGGAACTGCAAAAATTGAGGGTCCAACACATCCATCGGATAGGGCGAAGACATGGGGTATTGCGGCGCAGGCATAGCCGACATACCTGGATTTATAGCGGGCAAGCTGCCTGTATTGCCAGGCATGTTCATAGAAGTATAGCCATTATCGACCAGTTGTCCGCTTATGGCAGCATTTCCCCCTGGAACAAGCGGCACAAATTGATTCGCGCTGCTTATAAGATCCCGGCTAACGGTTCCTGGTATTCCAACAACAATCACTGTTTTGTTTAGACGTAGCTTTAAACGCGCGCTAATGCGGGTGAAATCTTTATCACCGGTCATCAAGACAAATGTAGAGATAGTAGGACGATCAAAGACAGTTTCAATAATATCCATCAGCATATTGAGGTCTACGGTACTCTGCACTACTGTGCTTTGCACGATAGTACTGGAACCACCTGAGCCAACTGCCGGGAGATGGCCTGTATTACCTGTATGCACGACGGGGGTCGCGGACGGGTAGCCAGGATATCCCAGAGGGCCGGTGCTGCTGCCGGAGTTGAGTGAGCCACTAGGGCTGGCTTGACCAAAAGCGGTAAACGGCTGGAATTGCCGGACATTTTCTCGCTGGTGGTAATCCTGCATATATCCCTCTTCTGTTAGAGGCTCGTTGTCTTCCAGCAGGCTCTCGTCCATCGTAGGGGTCAGATTTATCGCGCCCTCAGTCTCAGGCTGCCTGGAGTCAGGTGGGTCCTGGTAGTCCTGGGGATTTGGCCATTCATTCCTTGCTTCCATGGGAGTGATTGCAGGCAATGGGCCAGAATTACTGAGTGGGCCGGTCGGCCATTGGCGTGGATATGCTCCCGCCCCCTGTTCTGTCGCCAGTCCAGATGAACCAGAAGCTGGTACGTTGACAGGAGGATAATGCACCGTCCCCATCCGAATGCGGTCTCGCTGCTTGGCAGGACAATCAACTCTGTCAATCATCGCCGCTGTCAGGCTACCTTTGAATGGTTCGGGTTGGCGAGACCAATCCGCATAAGCGCGAGCGACCATCACTGTTCCATATCGACGCGCCACCGCGATCAATTCCTGTGGGTCTGGTTCCCGCCGCTGGATATTCAGCATACTGTATCGGATGTTCTCAAAATCGATGAATAGAGCAATTTCTTCAGGCATATTCTTCTCCTCTCATAGGGAGAAACCGCGCAGCCAGGATGTATGA